>CAMLRJ010000050.1 GCA_946482345.1 uncultured Cellvibrio sp. | reverse complement strand
GCAAAGAAAAACTGGCACGATTCCAGGCAGCGAAATTGGAAAATATGTTTGCCCACATCGAAACTGGTGAGAAGAAAATTCTCAGTGTCGTTGTGAAAGCAGATGTACGCGGTTCATTGGAAGCTATACAAGCATCATTGGCTGATATAGGTAACGATGAAGTGCAGGTTAATGTGATCTCTGCTGGCATTGGCGGTATTACCGAAAACGATGTGAATCTGGCATTGACCAGCGGCGCGATTATTCTCGGCTTTAATGTGCGTGCAGATTCGGCTACCCGCCGCTTATCCGAGGCGGAAGGTGTTGATATCCGTTATTACAGCATCATTTACAACCTGTTGGATGAAATCAAAGCTGCGTTAAGCGGCATGTTGGATCCTGAGCGCGTTGAAAATATTCTGGGTACTGCAGAAGTGCGCGAAGTGTTTAATTCACCTAAGTTTGGTCAGGTGGCCGGTTGTATGGTGATAGATGGAACGGTTCATCGCAATAAGCCCATTCGTGTACTGCGCGACAATGTGGTGATATTTACCGGTGAATTGGAATCCTTGCGTCGTTTCAAAGATGACGTGTCCGAGGTTCGCAACGGTTTTGACTGCGGTATTGGTGTGAAGAACTACGACGTGAAGATAGGCGATCAGATCGAAGTCTTTGAAATCAAAGAAGTGGCTCGTTCGCTTTAATCCTTATGAGGTATCAGGCGCATGCCTAGAGAGTTTTTCCGTTCAGACCGTGTTTCCGATGCGATTCAGCGGCTCCTGGGGCAAGTTATTCCCCAGGAGATCCGCGACCCCCGTGTAGGTATGATCAATATTAATCAGGTGGTTGTATCGCGCGATATGTCTTACGCAAAAGTCTACGTGACTTTTGTGGGTGACGATGAAGCCAAAAGTTTGCAAGCAGTCAATATATTGAACAAGGCCAGTGGGTTTTTACGAGGGTTTGTTGCCAAGGAAATGGACATGCGCAGTGTGCCGAAACTGCAGTTTTTCTACGATAAAACGGCGATTCGCGGGCAGGAAATATCCTCGTTGATTGATCGTGCATTGGCAGAAGATAAGCGTCATCAACAAGATGACACTTCGCCTGATTCACAGGTTTAATCATGCGTAAAAGAAAAGGCCGTCCGGTGGACGGCGTGTTGTTGTTGAATAAACCTGCCGGCATGACGTCCAATCAAGCTTTGCAGCGTGCCAAACGATTATTTTTTGTCGAAAAAGCCGGGCACACCGGCAGCCTTGATCCTATGGCAACCGGCGTTTTGCCTCTGTGTTTTGGTGAGGCCACCAAGTTTTCGCAGTTTTTGCTGGATGCTGACAAAGCTTATCGCACCACAGTGTGTTTGGGAGTAGTCACCGATACCTGCGACGCTGAAGGTGATGTTATCGAACAGCAATCGGCTGAACTTGTGACCCGTGAAAAAGTTGAACAAGCGTTGAATAGTTTTCGGGGTGTGATCCAACAGGTTCCACCTATGTATTCCGCGCTTAAACGCGATGGACAGCCACTTTATAAATTGGCTCGACAAGGTGTTGAAATTGAACGCGAAGCGCGTCAGGTTGAAATTATTGAGTTGACGTTGTTGGATTTTCGGCCGGGCGTTGAAGCCGAAGTGGATCTGGAAGTGCGTTGCTCCAAAGGGACTTATATTCGCTCATTAGCTCATGATCTGGGGCAATTACTGGGTTGTGGTGGTCATGTGCGCAGGTTGCACCGAATTGCGTCAGGTGCTTTTGTTGAAGCAGACAGTATTGGTCTGGATGAGTTGCAACAGCTGTTCGAAACCGGTGGGTATGAAGCTCTGGATCTCATCTTGAAACCGGCGGATTCCCCCGTTGCCAGTTTGCCTGCGTTGGAATTGCTGCCAGATTCGGCTTACTACTTTCGCCAGGGTAACCCGGTAATGGATGTGCAGGTCTACCGTATTGCTGATCAAGGTGATATTGTGCGCGTCTTTTGTGCAGAAACCGATCAATCTGCGCGACGCTTTTTAGGATTGGGTGAAATTACGGATGACGGGCGAGTCGCACCAAAACGAATTATTGCCAACCCTGTGTAATGGGTTGGTTCAGAATTTATCTCTGTTGATCAGGGGTAAAACACCGATGGGGATGCTTGCGTCTTTCATCACAACCCACCTGTAAATGTGCACGGGCGGGCTGTAATCAGTTGGCACATTAAGAGGAAACTATCATGGCACTGAGTGCTCAAGAAAAAGCAGCTATTGTTAAAGAATACCAACAAGCCCAGGGCGATACCGGCTCACCGGAAGTACAAGTGGCTTTGTTGACTATCAACATCAACAAGTTGCAAGACCATTTTGCTGCACACAAGGCAGATCACCATTCACGTCGTGGCTTAATCCGTATGGTTAACTCACGTCGCAAATTGTTGGACTACCTGAAGGCCAAAAATAGCGATCGTTATACTGCGTTGATTCAAAAACTCGGTCTGCGTCGTTAAGTGTTGTAACTGCCCGCTTCGGCGGGCAGTTTTATTTTTTAGAATTTTATTTTTGAGATGATTGTGTAAATCAATATTTCTCAAAATAAATTACAGTCATTCCTGCGAAGGCAGGAATCCAGAAGTTTTATCAGTAAATGGATCCCTGCCTTCGCAGGGATGACTAGATCAAAAAATGATTTTATTTTTAATTTAATTGAACAAGAAAGGATAAAAGAGTGAATCCGATTATCAAAAAATTTCAGTACGGCAATCAAACCGTTACTTTGGAAACCGGCCGCATAGCACGTCAAGCAACAGGTGCTGTGTTAGCCACTATGGGCGAAGTCTCTGTACTCTGTACAGTTGTTGGTGCAAAAGAGGCATCACCCGGTCAGGACTTCTTCCCGTTATCTGTGCATTATCAGGAAAAATCCTATGCTGCCGGTCGTATCCCCGGTGGTTATTTCAAACGCGAAGGTCGTCCATCCGAAAAAGAAACTTTAACTTCACGTTTAATTGATCGTCCTATCCGTCCATTATTCCCCGAAGGTTTTTTAAACGAAGTACAAGTGATTTGTACCGTTGTCTCTACCGACAAAAAATACGATCCCGATATTGTTGCCATGATTGGTACTTCAGCGGCATTGGCCATTTCCGGTATTCCATTTAATGGTCCAATCGGTGGCGCACGGGTTGGCTACACGGCGGACACGGGTTATATCCTGAATCCAAGTTATGAAGAGCTGGCAACATCGGAATTGGACATGGTGGTTGCAGGTACCAAAGACGCTGTGTTGATGGTGGAATCCGAAGCAAAAGAATTGCCGGAAGACATTATGTTGGGCGCAGTATTGTTTGGTCACCAAGAAATGCAAGCCGTCGTTCAAGCTTGTGCTGATTTGGCTCGTGATGCGGGCAAACCACGTTGGGATTGGCAACCAGCTCCGGTTAATACTGCACTGAAAGAAGCTGTTGCGAATTTCTCTGGTCAGGGTATTGGCGATGCTTATCGTATTACCGATAAAGCCGAGCGTTACAATCGTTTGAGCGAATTGCGCAGTCAGGCTGTTGCTGAATTGGCCACTGAAGCTACAGGTTTTTCTGCTGACGATGTCAAAGCAGAATTTGGTAATTATGAATACCGTTTGGTGCGTTCACGCATTGTAGCGAAAGAGCCACGCATTGATGGTCGCGACAATAAAACTGTTCGTCCGATTCGTGTAGAGGTAGGCGTTTTAGGTAAAGCACACGGTTCTGCATTATTTACTCGCGGCGAAACTCAAGCCCTGGTTGTTGCAACCTTGGGTAATGCTCGCGATGTACAAGTCATTGATTTCCTCGAAGGCGAGAAAAAAGAATCTTTCATGCTGCACTACAACTTCCCGCCTTTCTCTGTAGGCGAGTGTGGCCGCATGGGTTCAACCGGTCGTCGTGAAATCGGTCATGGTCGTTTGGCAAAACGCGGTGTACAAGCTGTGTTGCCTGCTGAAGCGGATTTCCCTTACACCTTGCGTGTGGTCAGTGAAATTACCGAATCCAACGGTTCAAGTTCTATGGCCTCTGTGTGTGGTTCATCCTTGGCATTGATGGATGCCGGTGTTCCTTTGAAAGCGCCAGTTGCCGGTATTGCCATGGGTCTGGTAAAAGAAGGCGAACAATTTGCTGTGCTCACCGACATACTGGGTGATGAAGATCATCTCGGCGATATGGATTTCAAAGTGGCCGGTACCACAAGCGGTGTTACTGCGCTGCAAATGGATATCAAAATTGAAGGCATCACTGAAGAAATTATGGAAATCGCGTTGGAGCAAGCATTGGCTGCGCGTCTGCATATTCTCGGTGAAATGAATAAAGTATTGGGCACCTCACGTAATGTGGTCAGTGATAATGCACCACGTTTCGAAACCATCAAAATTCATCCCGATAAAATTCGCGACATCATTGGTAAAGGTGGTGCGACTATTCGTGCTATTACCGAGGAAACCAATTCATCCATTGATATTGATGACAGCGGTACAGTGAAAATTTATGCGAACGACAATGAATCTTTGCAAGCAGCATTGTTGCGTGTGCAAAGTATTGTGGCTGAAGCAGAAGTGGGTGCAATTTACGAAGGTACCGTTGTGCGTATCGTTGATTTCGGTGCATTTGTAAACTTCCTTCCAGGCAAAGATGGCCTTGTGCATATTTCACAAATTTCTGACGAGCGTGTTGCCAATGTCAGCGATTATCTGAAAGAAGGCCAAGTGGTTAAGGTCAAGTGCCTTGATATCGACCAACGCGGACGCATCAAGTTGTCAATTAAAGAAGCGGTTGCCGATGCGAATCCAGAGTCAGCAAACAAAGCTGTTGAAACTGTGATCGAAGAGTAAATAACAGGTTGATTATGTAAAGCCCGCTATTCAGCGGGCTTTTTTTTGGCTTAAATAAACAGATACGGGCTATTGAGTGATGAATATGCGTTATTACAGGTTGTTGGTGTTGGCACTGTGGGTAATTCTCGCCAGTACCCGTGTTGTTGCGTCGAATATGCCTGTGAGCCCTGTCGTCATTCCTAAAATAGCCTCTTACGATATTAATCATGAGGATTATTATTTTTCTCAATTGTTGCGTTTGGCCTTAAGTAAAACTGAATCGCTTTATGGTCCTGGTGAATTAAGGGAAGCAATCAATTGGACTGCGGACAAACGTTTGCGAAAAGGGCTGGAAAAAAATCAACTCGATGTTATCTGGTCAGCAACATCACCTGAATTTGAACAGGAATTGCTGCCGATAAAGATTTCCCTGTTAAAAGAGTTGGGTAATTATCGAGTGCTCATTATTCGCGGTGAAGATCAGGCAAAATTTTCAAAAGTTCAATCATTAAAAGATTTTCAAAAATTCACGGGCGGTATGAATCCGCAATGGGTTGATGCGTCGGTTATGAAATTAAATAACCTGCCGCAGGTGTATGCCGTGGGTTATGGAAAGCTTTTTAAAATGCTGGCGGCAAAACGCTACGACTATTTTTCCCGCGGTCTTTATCAGGTGCAAACGGAAGTCAGTTTTTACCCGGAATTAAAATTGTCGATAGAAAAAGATTTATTGCTTCACTACAACAGTGAATTCTATTTTTTTGTGAATAAAACCAATCAAGCACTGGCCACTCGTATAGAAGAAGGATTGAAGATTGCCATAGAAGATGGAAGTTTTGATGAGCTGTTTAATAGTGTTCCAAGATACCGTTGGGCGATGGATGAATTGCAAAGTGGCAGCAGGCGAATTATCACATTGCGCACCAGTGACAGATAAAGTTAGCGTTTAATTTAAATTAAGATTCACTTAATCCAGTTTCTTTATTCTGAATCCCTCAAGTTTAATAGGAGACTCAAAATGAAACTGGTTAAATTGTCCGTCGCTGTTATGTCATTAACTTTTTTTGCTGCTTTCACTCATGCGCGCGATCTGGGGCCTGATGAAGCATTGGCACTGCGTGATGCGGGTAGCATTCAATCGTTTGAAAAATTAAATCAAATTGCACTTGCACAACACCCTGGCGGGGTCACTCGCGAAACTGAACTTGAACATAAATTGGGCCGCTATATTTATCAAATAGAATTGGTGGATGCCCAGGGAGTCGAGTGGGATGTCGAGTTGGATGCAGCCACTGGCGAAATGTTAAAAAACCATCAGGACAATTAAGTCATCGAGAAAACTATGTTGTTATTAACGCGCACGGGGTTGATATTGATACTGCTGTCATTCGGTGCGAGTGCGCGTGATTTGTCGCAAGATGAGGCCCTGCGTCTGCGCGAGCAGGGCCTTATTGTTCCGCTGGAACAAGTGTTGACTTTGGTCGATGCCCGTTATCCTGATGCCAGTTTATTGGAAGTAGAGTTGGAAGAGGAAGAAGGTGTTTATATTTACGAAGTGGAGTTGGCCACAAAAACAGGTTTGGTTCGTGAACTGGAAATCGATGCAACTAGCGGTAAAATTTTACAAGATGAGGTGGATGACTAATGCGCATCCTGATTGTAGAAGATAATGTTGTATTGGCTGATGAACTTCGCACAGATTTAAAACGCGCTGGTTATGCAGTGGATTGGCTGGTTGATGGTCGCGATGCTTTGATTCAGGGCGCAGTTGAACCTTACGATTTGATTTTGCTGGATTTGGGTTTGCCGGGAAAATCCGGTTTGGATGTTTTACGCGAATGGCGCGCAACAAAAATGTTGCGGCCTGTATTAATTTTAACTGCACGCGATCATTGGGCTGAACGTATTGAAGGTTTAAAAGCCGGTGCCGATGACTATCTCACCAAACCTTTTCATCCTGAAGAATTACAACTGCGTATACAGGCATTATTGCGTCGTACTCATGGGCATGTAAATCAGCCACAATTGCAGAATGGTGGATTGCAATTGGATGAGGCGCGTCAGTGCGCAGTAAAAAATGGTGAAGAAATTGAGCTGACAGCTGCAGAATTCAGTTTGTTGCGTTATTTAATGTTGCATCCCGGAAAAGTAATTCCCAAAAGTCAATTACGTGATCATCTTTATGATGGTGAAAGCGAAAGTGATTCCAACGTTATTGAAGTTCATGTCAATCATTTGCGTAGCAAACTGGGCAAGGAAATTATTGAAACCAAACGTAGCCAGGGCTATCGCTTGCAGAAAATCAACGACAGGTAAACTATTTGTTAAAGCCCGGCAACTCTATTCAGCAGCGTTTAAGTTTTGGTTTAATCAGTGTACTGATAATTACCGGATTGCTATTGGCACAAGTAAGCCTCTGGTTGTTTGATCAGGGATTGCGTCGTTATTTGCAAAATCATCTACACAATGAAGCGCAAACTTTACTTGCTGCAATAGTGCGTGGCGCTCATGGAATTGAATTGGATCAGCAACGCATTTCTGCGGGTTATCAGCGGCCTTTTTCAGGAGAATATTTTTTAATTGTATTACCCGATGATCAATGGCGCTCACGTTCATCCTGGGATTACAGTCTGCCCTTCCCCGATAAAACAGGTTTACAAGACAGCCTCGCAAAGGGGCCTCGCAACCAGATCTTATTAATATATCGCAGTGATTTCCGGCGTTATGGAAAAAATATTCAAATCATTACCACACAGGATTATGCACCTATGTTGCAAAGTTTTCGCAACTTGCAGTGGTTGGCAATCGGTGTGGGTTCATCCGCTTTAATATTATTGGTGTTGGTGCAGCGTTATTTGGTGCGACGTGCTTTGCAGCCACTGGAAAAAGTGCGACAACAAATTGTGCAGTTGCAACAGGGACAGCGCAGTGAATTGGAACATCAGGTTCCTGATGAATTAATACCCTTGGTGCAGCAAATTAATCATTTGTTACAACATACTGAAGAAACCTTGGGTCGTTCGCGCAATGCGCTGGGTAATTTGGGGCATGCGTTAAAAACGCCGCTGGCTATTTTGTTTAGTCTTGCCAATCACCCTGAATTTGATCATTACCCGGAATTGCGAGAGAACTTTCGGCAGCAATTGCAAGCCATGCAAGAACGCATTGGTCGTGAATTGGGACGTGCGCGATTGGCAGGTGAAGTATTGCCGGGTGCGTATTTTGATTGCGCAAAAGAATTACCTGATTTATGTGCGACTTTGCAGCAAATTCATCAGCGCAATTTGCAATTGGATTGGCGTGCAAGTGATGGCTTGCGTTTGTCGTTTGATCGCGAAGATATGTTGGAGCTATTAGGTAATTTACTCGACAACGCCTGCAAATGGGCCCAGCAGCGAGTACAAATTGTGATTGAGCTTCAAGAAAATAATTATGTCATTTTGATTGATGACGATGGTGTCGGCATAGCACCCGAGTTGCGTGATCAGGTGTTAAGCCGTGGAGTGCGTGTTGATGAACAGATTCAGGGGCACGGTTTGGGTTTGAGTATAGTGCGCGATATTGTTGAGCATTGTCGCGGTGAATTATCTTTACAAACCAGTAGTCTCGGCGGGTTGCAAGTTGTTATCAGGTTGCCTGCCTCTCATGTTGCAACAGATGTGAAATAAAAAAACATTGTTGCGATTTTCAATCCCGCTTTTGTTCTTTTTGGAATAAACGCTGTTTGTCTCTTTCCCAGTCGCGTTCTTTTTCCGTTTGGCGTTTGTCGTGTTGTTGTTTGCCTTTGGCTAATGCCACTTCGCACTTCACTATGTGATTTTTCCAATAGAGTGCAGTGCAGACTACGGTGTAGCCTTTTTGTTCTTTTGCTTCTTGCAAACGATCAATTTGGCGACGGTGCATCAATAGCTTTCGTGTGCGATAAGGGTCAGTCACAAAATGGGTGGACGCACTGGCGAGTGGTTGTATTTGTGATGCCAACAGCCAGGCTTCATCATTTTTAAATATCACATAGGTATCGGTAATTTGCCCTTTGCCTGCACGCAGGCTTTTGATTTCCCAACCAGTCAATGCGATACCCGCTTCGATGCGTTCGAATAATTCAAAATCGAATTTGGCTTTTTTATTCAGGGCAATAGTGTTGCTATTTTGTTTGGGCTTTTTACTGGCCATTGTGTTCATTAATCCTGTTTGTAACCTGCGGCGCATTATAGCGATAAAATCGTTTAGAATTGCGGGCTTTGTTGTGGCCTCAAAGGTAATCAATTCCCTTGAAAGGGAATTGGCTCCTCACTTTGAAAAAGGGAGGCGGGGGAGGGATTTAAAATGGTCTATTTATGAAGATCTTAAATCCCCCCTAACCCCCCTTTTTCAAAGTGGGGAACCAGTTAGGAGAATAACCAAGGTATTTCATGCAAACAGTCACCGCCAGCGCGTTGGTCGCCTATTCATCACAGCAGATGTTTGATCTGGTTAATGACGTAGAGTCTTATCCGCAATTTATGCCGGGTTGCACAGCAGCGACTATTTTGTGCAAGGGGGATGATTGGGTTGAGGCTGAATTGGTTTTGAACAAGTCCGGATTCAATCAAGCTTTCAGCACGCATAACCGGTTGGTTGCGCCCGAGTTGATTCATATGAAATTGATTAAAGGGCCCTTTTCCCGGCTGGAAGGTTTTTGGCGATTCAAATCCCTGAACACTTCGTCTTGCAAGGTGGAGTTTGAGTTGCATTTCGAATTGCAAAATCGCTTTCTGCAAATGGCCGCAGGTAAAATGTTCGCCGGTATCAGCCAGCAACAGGTCGATGCTATTTGCCGCAGGGCAGACATAATTTATTCACGCAAATGAGGTGTTCATGGCGGACTTTGATCTTATAACCGTCGAAGTGGCTTATGCTCTGCCACACAAACAAAAAATTATCAGCTTGTTGGTGGAACCGGGAACCACGGCGTTGCAGGCTGTAAAGCGTTCGCGAATTCAGGAACATTTTCCCGAGATCGATATAGATAACGCCAAAATGGGGATATTTGGCCAGTCTTTGGGTACCAAAGGTCTGGAAACGGCGGAGAATCATGTGCTGCATCAAGGGGACAGGGTTGAGATTTATCGACCATTGGTTTCCGATCCCAAAGAAGCCCGACGCAAACGCGCCGAGAAAGACAGTTCACAGGGTTAAACCCTGAATTTGCACTACACTCAATCAAAGATGTTGGTATTACGCAAAGCTTCCCGCGGTTGATCGCGAGGGGCCTTGTGTGAGGTGAGGTGACGCCAACCCTATAATGGGATTTGAGAGTGGGCAGCTTGTTAATCAGTCATAAATTTCAAACGATTTATTTTATTTTTGCGGCTTCACTGGCGCTGGTGTTGTTTTGTTTGTGTTTTCAGGAAGTTCGATATCATCAGGGTGTCTGGGCACAGCAACAATCTGCCCTTGCATTCAAACAACAAAACGAATGGCAGCGTAAACAAGCACAAATTGGCCAGGATTTACTGGTGCTGGCGCAACCTATTTTGCTGGATACCCGTTTGATGACGGATATCAAAGCCATCTTTCGCGAACAACAAAATAACCCTTCTCTTAATATTGAAAAAAAACAACAACATCACGATCAACTTTATCGTCAAATGGAATTCTATTGGCAAAAAATGCAAGAGCAGGGCGTGAGTGAATTTAATTTACATTTCACACCGGGAATTAGTGTGGTGATTATGGAAAATCCGCGAATGCTGTCGGATAGTCTGGGGCAATCCCGGCCTGAAATAACCGAAGTATTTACGCATGGAAAACCTGCCATATTATTTGCGACTTCACGTCAGGGTACTGCCAATCGTTTACTGATTCCTGTCAAAGATGAGAACAAGGTTGTTGCGGTTATCGAACTTGCTATTCGCCTCGAAACAAAATCCAGTGCGGCTGCATTACTGCATAAACACATAGCTGATGTATTGCTCTGGGATCAAAAACGCAAACAGATGCATCCGACATTGGTGGGTGATTGGCGTTTGGAAGTCGCATTTGAGCCAGTGGGTGGTTGGTGGCAACAGGGGTTGATTATTGTTGAGCAACAGGAGCAATTAATTAAAACGCCAGAGGGAATTTTTTTAGCGAGTTGGATTAATCATTCCACCCGGCGATTGGCTCTGATTATCTGGACGGATATCACCGCGGAATATAATCGCCATCAACAAATACTGCGTGACACTTATTTGAAATGGGGCGTTTTGTTGCTGGTATTACAATCGCTGCTCTATTTCAGTTTTCGGCTGTTGGTGAAATATCAGCGGCAGGAAAAAGAAAATTATCAGCGATTACTAACAGATGAACACAAACTGACGGAACAAAATTCAGCGCGTCTGGCATTGGCATTACGTTCTACTGACTCCGGATTTTGGGAATGGGATATAGTAAAAAACAGAATTCGTTTTTCACCGGAATGGCGACAATTATTAAAACTTCCTGTTGGCGAAAATGAAATGGATTTGGTGGATTGGGTTAATGCGTTGGACCCCAATCACCGTCGCGGTCATCACAATGACATGATGAATCATTTAAAAGGCTTAACGCCAATGTTTGAAAATGAATATCGTGTAAAAACCGGCGATGGCGGGTACAAATGGATTTTATCCAGAGGTCGGGTTGTGGAAAGGGATACATCCGGTAAAGCCACTTTGATAGTGGGTGTTTACACCGATGTCACCTATAGAAAAGACGCAGAATTATTCAGTGTTCGGCAACAAGCAGCGTTGCAAACCCTGAATGAAATTACTTCTTTGCCAATCAATGATGTTGACGAACAATTAAAACGGGCATTGAATCTGGCCGCCAAATATATGGGAGTTACCAGAGCGGGTATCAGTGATATCAGTAAAAAACATTTTCAATATCGCAGTTATATTGACGTGCATGAAAAAATGCACATGCCTGATGTGACACTTGAAAATACATTTTGCAGTCTGGTAATTGACAATAAGGACATGATTGCAGAAGACAATATGCATAAATCTATTTATGCAGGCCATCCGGCGTTGATCAATGGAGGGCATGAATCCTACATAGGTGCCCCAATTATTATTTCCGGAATGATTCATGGAACTTTATTTTTCAGTGCGCCGAAAAGCCGTGAAAGACCTTATGATCAATTGGATAAAGATTTTGTGTATCTTTTATCGCGCTGGGCGGCAGC
>CAMLRJ010000049.1 GCA_946482345.1 uncultured Cellvibrio sp. | reverse complement strand
GTATTAACGGGAACCGGTGTGTTACCAACAGATGATTTTGTTTACTCAAGGCCGGTTAATAGTGATGGTGGCCCACTGCGTGGTGTGGAATTAAATTTGCAAACGCCATTCAGTTTTTTACCAGGCTTTTGGCAAAATTTTGGTTTGCTTGCGAATTACACTCACGTTACGTCTGATATTACTTACATTGTAAATCCTGCATTACCTGTCGGTGCTGCGGGCCGCACTGCAGTTTTACCTTTGATCAACTTATCTGAAAATACAGCTAACCTGACGTTGTATTATGAAGAAGGTGGTTTTCAGGGCAGGGTATCCGCTTCTTATCGCGATGATTATTTGCGAATTGTTCCGGGTTTAAATGGACAGGACGCCGATGGTACTGCCGATAGTATGTATGTTGATGCATCCTTCACTTATTCATTCAACGATCACTATCAAGTGTCGTTCGAAGCACAAAATTTGGGGGACACCTATGAGCATCTCTACAACGATACCCGCGCAAAACGCAACGAATACTATCGTAACTTTGGTCGGCAGTATTTTGTTGGATTCCGTTATAGTTATTAAGAGTTTTGCATGAATCAAAATTAATCGCAGGGATGACGAAGTGAAACTAAACAAAAATGAATTTGTGAAAATGTCTCTTATTAATTGATGATTTGAACAAGCACAGGTGTAATGCCTGTGTTTGTTGTTGCCGAGGCAGGAGCCGTCAGACCAGCGAAGCTATCTATCGCAAATAAATTGGCGCATAAAACATTAATTTGTTAATGGCACTCTATTTTTCTTATCTTAAAATCTAACGCTCTAATAATAATCAAAACCTGTTTTTTTATTCTTAAGCAGCTTTTCCATGCTGCACTAAACTGTGATCCAGTTCCGGTTTTTTTGAGGTGGTTCATGGATTGTATTCGCGGCTATGATGCATGGATGCGAGTGCTAACAGATCAGGACTTACTCACATTAAATTCCATCGTCAAAGATATTTGCGATCTCAGCAATCAGGATCAGTGCCGTGCAGATGAGTTAACACAAATTATTTTGCGCGATGCAAACCTGACTTCAAAAGTCTTGAAAATTGCTAACTCGGTTCATTACAACCATTCGCATATGCCGATTAAAACGGTATCTCGCGGTATAGTGTTATTAGGACTCAATAATCTTAAAAATATTGCGTTGGCTTCCAGTCTTGTCGATAGTCTGATGAATGGTAAATATAAAACCATGATTATTGCGTGTTTGGCAAAATCATTTCATGCAGCAGTACAAGCAAGAGCATTGGTGCCGCTGTTAAATTATGAATTGAAAGAGCAGGTTTTTATTGCAGCACTTTTGCATAATGTGGGCGAGCTTGCATTATTAGCCACAGAAAATACAGCAGCAGAAGCTTTTATTACGGAACGAAATTATTTTCCCGAGCGTGAAACGGCAATAGCCATGACACATTTGGGTACGGATATTAATTTAATTAACAAGGGCATTATTGATTCCTGGTCGCTAACCGATCTGGTGTTTCCTGTGGGGAGTGCAAGCGATCATCCGCATGCAATTAATGCGGCAATTAAATTGGGATTGGATATCAGTAAATATATTCACAAAGGATTGTCATCACCTGAGATGCAAAAGATTTATGTGCAAGTGGCGTCCATCAATCGTATCAGTCAATCGGCAGCCAAAGCGCAGGTTAAAAAAATGGCAGAAGAAGCCTCTGCGATTGCCAGATGTTATGGTGTTTCTGCGCCCGATATTATTGATCCGACACCTGAAACCGACACAACTATTGCAGCGGATATGTTATCAGTTGAGGAAAAATCCACTCATACTGAAATGCCTGTTCAAGTATCATCCGGTTACGAATTTCAACAATATGTTAATAAAATGTTGGCCTTGATAATGAATGGTGAGGGTGTGGCCAAAGTGATGCAGATTGGAATCAATGCATTGCATGAAGGGTCAGGTATCGAACGTGTGTGCATTGCGATGATTGATTATCGCTACAAATGTGCAGAGTTTCGCTACACGGCAGGCAAAGAAACCCAAGTCTGGCCACACACCATTCGCATCGAATTGGATAGGCTTGGTAAAGATGAATTACTCAATGAGTTTTTACAATTACAAGAATTTATTTGGTTTAAAGTCGATGATAAAAATAAAGAATCTCTGGGTGTGTTAAGTAAACTGATCGATAAGGGTGACTTAATGTTAGCGCCACTAAAATTAGACAAACGCATGTTGGCTTTCATCTACGCTGATGCCGCACAACAACACTTAACCCATCGTCAATTCGAAGAATTCCAGATCATCAGTCATCAATTGAATTTGATGTTAAAAATAAACTCAGGAACGCGTTAGGGGTTAGCTCAAATATAATCCTGATAAGTGTTTACGCGAGAAATAAATCTTTCAGAGAGAGAACTATTTGCGGTATGCAGCTCTTTATGAATGAGCAGTGCTTCCTCCCTGTAGCTGATTTTCTTTTCCCTGGTCCAATAAAAGGGTGGTGCAGAAAGGTTGGTAATTCGGTCAGCCAGTTTAACCATCCAAATTTCTATGGGTTGCATTTTAATTCTGTTTAAAGAATCAATCATCTGTTCCTGTTTTGGTAAGCTTTCATTTTTTGTTAAAGCCAGCACACCATCCGCAACACTTTTTCCAAAAGTTAAAAGCAAATCGTCATAGGTTACTTTTGTATCTTCCAATGTATCATGAAGCAGCGCGCATTGAATGGCGAGATTGGCATCCACATCAGGCGTATTGTTGAGCGCCCAGATCAACTCCATCGCAACACTACCAACATGATTTATATACTCAAACTTCTGCCCCTCAACCGGCCCCCCATAAGTCTGCCCTTGATGCGCCAAAGTCGCAAAATCGCACGCCTTCACATAAATATCCTGAGACCAATTTGATGCCATTTTATTTCTCTTTTTGATTGGATTCTTAAAGAATTTCCACTTATTGATAATGATATTTAACAATAGATCTTTATTTCCTTACTTCGTCATCCCTGCGAAAGCAGGGATCCATTTGCTTGCCGGGATTGATGGATTCTTGCCTGCGCAGGAATGACGATTAGCAATTACTATTTCCATGATAATTCAAACGGATCCAAATCTTTGTATTGATGATATCGAGACAAATATCCGTTCATAACATGTATATGATAAATAGCTCCCATATAATCTGAACCGGGTTTTTTAGGTTGAAAGTCTTCGTTGACTCTATACAGATTTAGGTAAATGTTTTCGGAGTCTTCGATAATTTTGACTTTTTCTATTGCTGCTCTCACGCCAGCAATATTTGTAATCTCAAAAGCTTCAGATTCAACTATATAGACGGGATAGTTTGAAATTTCAATGTAAAGCAGAGAGTGTATAATGCCTTCAATTTTGGGTATTGATTCAAAATAGAATTCTGCATCTTGCTTTGAAATAAAAATTCCAGAAATCCATAAATGGTTATTTTTTTTGGATTCTATGTAGTACATGTGCTTACCAGTTTAAGATTAATTTCAACTGCGGTTTATTAGAGTTCAGTACCATTCACAATTGAGCAGTGATATGGCATAAGCTCTCTTAGTTTTTTGAATATTAACTTATTTTCAGTGTTGCTGACTGCAACCGAAATTCCGCCACCCCAGCCGGTTGGATAGCGTAGATGGATTAGCTTTTTTGCGGCTTCAAATAATTCTTGTTCTATTGAGTTAGTCATGTTCTACCTGGGGGACTATCAACTTGATGCGCCCAATTTGGAATAGGAGGCTACGTAACATTTAAAAACGCTGCACCATTTTGACCGGCTATTACAAAACAGGCTAATAGTATTGCGATGCTGCAAATAGATAATAGAACATTAATCCATTTGAGCTGAAATGACCAGATTATTGTCATCGCTAAAATAATTGCAGTGGAAATGAAACCTAGCAACAGAATGGATAACTCTATTCCGAGCATTGTTCCTGTTGATATTTTATCTGTACGAAACAACTCTAAGTTAATAAATACAATCGTCAAAAGCAGCAAGCCAATTATTGTTGGCAGGAATATTAAAAGTAGGTCTATTTTCCTATTAATCATTTTGAATTTCTCAAATATTCAATTCATGATTCTATTGTAAGTAAAAAGTTTAATAGGCAGCACTGATTTATATCTTCATCTTTCATTTTTTCAAGTGATAGAGATTTAAGGGTACATCTATATTACCCTTCTTCGTCATCCCTGCGAAGGCAGGGATCCATTTGCTTGCCAAGGTCATTGGATTCCTGCCTGCGCAGGAATGACGATAAACTTATGCAGGCATGGTAATAAATTTATTTAGAAGTGGAATTGATTTATGAAATGGCTTCAAGTTTTTTAATCCTTTTCAACAAACCCAAGCTGCTGCTCCACAAATCCAATAAACGCCGTTAATAATTCGTTATATGCAGAAGGATTTTTTTCCAGTTGTCGCCAAGCATAACAGCAGGCTTCGAGGCTGGAAAGTTGGTGTTGGGTGTGGGCTTTGCGGATGGTGTAGAGGCCGGGGGGCGGGTTTTCCAGGGTTAATCGCGGGAGGGTTTGTAGTGCCGGATTCAGGTAGAGCATTTTGCGGCTTTTTTTCCAGGTGGCGTCGATTAATACCAATCGAATTTTATTAGTTTCAATCTTGGATAAATCCGGTAATTCATTTGGAGTTGCTAATCCTAATGAAGTTAATTCTTTTGTGGCGGGATAGAGCAGCAGGGGGATTTTTTGATCTTTGTATAAGGCGGTTGTAAGTTCTTCATCTATAAATTTTTCGCCAGTAATCAACTGCATGTTGTTTGCGCAGAGATGTAAAAGTCGAATGCTGTTTTTAACTTCGGTGGTTTCTTTTGGGTGTTGTAGTACCAACAGTTCGATGGGGTTATCAATGGCGACTGCAAATTTGCAAATGCAATTCGCTGTGGCCAGTTGACATTGGTTACACAAGAGGCGTTTGTTGGTCATAGACGGGTATTTCAATGATGGATATTTCAATTGATGATATGCAACCAAGCGTTTGTGTATGGGTTTGCTGGATCAATAGACTTTTTTCTGTGCGTGACAGGGATTTTATAAATGATTCACGTTTGCTTGCCTCACTACGGTTTTGGTGCAATTCCAGATAACATAAGCACTCGGGTTTGCGGCCCCTGAAATAGCGGGCGCCTTTTCCGTTTGCGTGTTGCATCCAGCGTCGCTTCATATCGGTGGTGATACCGGTATAGAGTTGATTGTCGCTGGTTGCAATAATATAAGTGAACCAATTTTTTTCATTCATATCGACAGTATATCTATGGCAAAACAATCCTCCAATCAAGATCGCAATTTTGACGATTTAGCCGAGCGATTTCAAAAAAATATTTACGGTGGGCTTAAAGGCAAAATTCGTTTGGCAGTTTTGCAGCGTGATTGTGTGGAATATTTACCGATACAACCTTTTCAATCTGCACAAGCCAGCCAATGGCGAATTCTTGATGCCGGTGGAGGGCAAGGGCAGTTTTCGCTTGAACTTGCAAAAGCGGGGCATCAGCTGGTGATCTGTGACATTTCATCGGAAATGTTAAAGATGGCTGAGGTGCAAATTAAAAAAGAAGGTTTGGAATCGCAAGTGACATTAATTCATTGTTCGATTCAGGATTTATCAAAACATCTTCAGCAGCCGAAGTTTGATCTGGTGATTTGTCATGCAGTGATGGAGTGGATGCAAAATCCCATCGAGCTTTTACCGGATTTGAACCAGTATTTAAAAGCCGATGGTTTTTTAAGTTTGATTTTTTACAATCTCAATTCACTTATTTATAAAAATTGTTTGCGCACCAATTTCAAAAAAATTATGAATCAGGATTATGTGGGAGCTGCGGGTAGTTTGACACCGATTAATCCACTCAAGCCGGAAACTGTTTTAAATTGGATCAAGGAATTGCCACTGGATTTGCTCTGTCACAGTGGCATTCGTGTGTTTCATGATTATATTTTTAACGAAGCGCATCGGGAGGCAAAGCCTGATGAACTGGTAGCACTTGAGCTGGAGTTATCGCGGCAAGAACCTTTCCGTTCCCTTGGGCGTTACATTCATTTGTTGATGCGCGCCAATAACAAGTCACGTGCCTGATTGATTTTTGCAGCCAGATAATCGTTACCGCCTCTATCCGGATGCAATTTCTGGATAAGTTTTCGATGGGCTTCGATAATCATGTCGGCAGTAATTTCGCCACTATCGGGATTTCCGGATAATCCCAGAACTTCCATGGCTTCTTCTGTGCTTGTCAGTGGCGTTTGTGGTGGATTATTTTCGTTTGCCGTCTGATTTTTTTGTGAACGGAAACGGGCTCGAATTAATTGATAGATACCGGGAATAAATGGAATGGTTGCGGCTAACATTCCACCAAGCCAATGCAATCGGCCTCGCATCACCAGAAAAAGAAGCAGCCCCAGAAATGCATATTTAAATGCTTGAGCAATAACACGTTTTTTTTGTTCCAAATCACCTCTTTGATACTTCGACCACATGATTAACGCGGTAGTGGCAATAATAACCAGAAGTAAAAACTTGAACATATGTGAAACCCTTAACGAAATTTGCTCATGATTATATTCGTCCTTAAAAAGACCACAACCTTTTTATCGATTATTTGGGGTTGATTGGTTATGCTTTGGGCTGACTTATTTTTGGTGCCATTGATGAAGGCCTTATCTTCAGGTTGCCTCTGTACACAGAGCCTCCTTATTATCCTGATCAGTTTTCTTGCCGGATGCAGTGGGGATGCATCCAGGACGGAAAGATTTGTTTCATCCTCTTCCTCTAGTTCTACCTCAAGTGTCAGCTCAAGCTCAGATTCCAGCGTAACAATTGCGACTCTTTCCGGAGCTGTCAGTTTTGACCGTGTGCCACATAAAGCCAATCATTTGGGATTGGATTATGCCAATACACAAATCAAACCTGCGCGTGGCATTGCTGTAGATTTGGTGAATGCTGCGGATGAAGTGATTGCCAGTCAAATCACTAATGATGCGGGACAATATTCTTTTAATGCTGCTGTTGGTCAACAAGTGCAAGTCAGGGTATCTGCACAACTGAAAAGTAATGGGCCAGGCTGGAATATTTCGGTTCGTGATAATACCGGTGGCGATGCCGTTTATGCAGTGCAAGGTGCGTTGATGGCTATTGCTTCGGAAAATGAAATCAGAAATTTGCATATTGAATCCGGTTGGAATGGCGCGGCTTATACATCGCGCGGTGCAGGGCCCTTTGCAATTCTGGATTCCCTTTATATTGGCATAAGTCAATGGCGCGCAGCGGGTATGACGAATCCCTTGCCGGAGATGAATGTTTTTTGGAGTGAAAATAATACGACTGCGGATGGAAATATCGCGTTGGGTGAAATAGGAACCAGTTACTATTCGAACGGCAATCTTTATCTTCTGGGCGATGCCAATGTTGATACCGATGAATATGATTCGCATGTGATATTGCACGAGTGGATTCATTTTCTGGAAATCAATGCTTCGCGCTCCAACAGTTTGGGCGGCGGTCACAGCGCAATTCAAAAGTTGGATATGCGTGTTGCGTTTTCTGAAGGCTTGGCCAATGCTTTTTCTGCAATCTTGTTGGACGATGCCATTTATGTTGATTCTATGGGATTGGCTCAATCTACCAGTTCTTTTTTTAATGTGGCAGAAAAATCACACAGTGTAAAAGGTTGGTATTCGGAAAAATCTGTCGAGTCAATTTTGTATAACTATTATTTAAGTTCTGATAATCGACTGACAAAAAGCGTCAATGATTTGTTTGAAACCTTTACCCGGCAAGAATATATCAATCATGCAGGTTTAACGTCTATTTTTGTATTTGCCGATGTGTTGCAACAAGTAGCTCCCGCTGCCTTTGGAACCTGGATCAATTTACAAACCGAGCAAAATATTTTTTCATACAATGGTTTTGCAGAGGGTGAAACCAATACCGGTGGTTATGTTGAAAATTTACCCCTGTATAAAACACTTTCGTTATCAAATCCGCAAGTGACACTTTGCAGCAGTAATCGCTTTGGTTCTTTTAATCGTTTATCAAATTATCAGTTTGCAAGAATTGTGATTGACTCGCCAGGTACATACAGAGTTCAAGCAGTTAATACAGTTGGCACCAATACTGATCCGGATATTTATCTCTATTCAGCGGGGCAATTAATTAATACGGGATTATCATCAACTGTTAATCAGGAAAGTTTGCAGCAATTTTTGTCGCCATCCAGTTATGTGTTGGCTCTTGCCGATTCACGGGTATTAAATGAAGCTTTCGTTACAGATATTACCAGCTGTTTCAATTTAAGTTTGATCGGGGTAAATGAATGATGAAACTTTATCTATTGCTGATGTTTATATTAATCGCCATTCCAGTTTTCGCCAGTGACATAGAATCTAAAAAAATAATAGGCAAACCCGGTGTGCCTGCGAGTTTTGTAGATAGAGACATTATTCAGCTGGCTGTTGATGAAAGCAGGCGAGTGGATTTAGCTGTTCACTATTTTGCTGATGCGATAAGTTATGAATTGCAAACAACGGATGGGCTTGATCTTGTGGATCTGAAACAATCGTATATTCGTGATGATGTAACCCCCAATACTTTAATCATTCCTGTGGAAATTAAAGTGAATCGATCAGGTCGATACTATTTGCACGTTCGTATTTTCACTTCCACCGATAATGAAAAAATGCAAGGAGTGTTATCAAAAATTATATCGAGTGAATCGCCGATAAATGAAGTGGTTCAGAAAAAAAGTGCAATCCCGAATAAATTTAAAATTTTACCTGTTGTAGAAACCATAAAAGATGCTAACGATGAATAAACAAAATCATGAATGGAGATTGCCTGCTCCCTGGGAGCCTCAGGATGCTATTTTACTTGTGTGGCCAGATAACACTATTTCCTGGCAAGTAGATATTGAAGAGTTGGAAGAATTGTATGAAGCATTGATCGCTTTGTTGGTGGATTATGTTGATATTATTTTGGTCGTGCCTCAAGGCCAGATTGATTCTGTTAAGGCAAGATTGGTGTTAATGGATGTTCCGGTAGAATATCTGTACTTTTACGAAGCTGTACGCGATTCTGTGAGTTCACAGTATTCTATAAATGCACAGTACGCTCTTAATGTGAAGAATTTTGGTCCTTTCATCCTTGAATCAGAATCCGGGTTTTTAGTGTTACATGGAACAGATAGTCGTTTTACTGCGAATTTGTTATCCCAAAATGCTTTTCCTTGTGCGCTTGCTGAAAAAACAGATGTTTGCTTATCCTGGGCTGATATTGAATCAAATGGAAATGAATTAATTTTGCTGGATCTGAATCACTTGCTGCAAAAAAATCCTTCACATACGGAAACTACTATAAAAAATTTATTTTTGGATAATACCACTGCAGTCCAGCTTGTGAATGTTGCAAGCAAATCAGCAACTCCCGGATCTGTCAGGCTGGGAATTTTGAATCAAATTTTATGTTTGCAGTGCGATGATTCAGCGAGTGCATACTATGAATCATCAAAAAATCGGTTTGAGCATTTGCATAGCATCATTAATCAACTGGAGAACCCACTGGAACTGATTTCTTTGCCCTGGGGAGTTTTTACCACGGATGAAGGATTGGAGTGGGTGGCGGATTATTCACAATTTGTCGTAGTCAACGAAACAGTATTGGTTCCCATTTTTGATTTGCCTACAGACGAAGATGCCATGGAAATTATTTCCCGTGCTTTCCCGGGGTTTGATATTTTTGGTTTCCCCAGTCGTAGTCTTGCGGTAATGAAAACCGGTTTGTCTGGCATAACCCAGCCAATTCCCGAAGGTGTGTTGGAACCTCTGTAGTGGTGGTTATATGTCAGAAAAATTGGCTTTAATAAAAACCTGTATGTCAGGTGATCTATGTTCGAATCAAATGTTAATCGAACAACTTCAGCTGCAAGTTAATCAATTAACCGAGCAAGCACAAACCGATGCCTTAACCAATTTATATAACTATCGTTTTTTTGTAGATGCATTGCAGCGGGAAATGGAGCGTACCCAGCGTTCATTGCAATCTATGAGTATGATTATGATTGATGTCGATTTTTTTAAAAAATTGAATGATCAATGGGGCCATGAAATTGGTAATCAGGCGCTGCAGCAGATTGCAAAAATAATTCATTTGACTGTTCGTAAACTCGATATAGCCTGTCGCTTTGGCGGTGAAGAGTTTGTGGTGATTTTACCTGGCACTGATCTTCGACAATCCACTTATGTTGCGAATCGTATTCGTGAAGTGATAGAAGAGTCGCCGTTGGAGGTAAATGGCAAGTTGATTAATATGACAGCGAGTTTGGGTGTTGATGAATATAAAGCCAGTCACACTGATACAGCAGATGGATTTATTGAGCGAGTTGATAGCTGGTTATACAAGGCAAAAGATTCTGGACGTAACAAGGTTATGCATCCTGATTTTGATCAGGAGATCACCACCAAATCCATAGTCACTGAAAATGAAAAAGACGCATTGTTTAATGCTTTTTCCGGTGATTAACAAAATAGTCTTATTAGTTTTTTATATTTTTTGGAGTGTTTTATGTCATATCCCAAGATTGGTAATTTGGCGCCCGCTTTTTCTTTGTTGAATCAAGACGGGGAAAAAATTTCTCTGAAGGACTTTAAGGGTAAAAAAAATATTGCGTTATATTTTTATCCGAAGGCATCAACGCCAGGTTGTACAACTCAAGCCTGTGGATTGCGAGATACAGCTGATATGTTTGCAGACCTTGATACTGTCGTTTTGGGTGTAAGCCCTGACGCGCCATCAAAACTAACTAAATTCATTAAAAAATACGATCTTAATTTCGATTTGTTATCTGATGAAGATCATTCAGTTGCAGAAAAGTATGGTGTTTGGGCGTTAAAACAATTTATGGGAAAAGAGTTTATGGGAATAGTGCGAACAACTTTTATAATCAATAAAGAAGGGCGTCTTCGTCATATCATGGATAAGGTAAACACCAAGACTCACGATAAAGATTTAATCGACATTATTCGTTCTGGCATTTAAATCTACGCTTTTTGTGTGAAGCTGATAAAAAAGTTTGGTTTTTGAATAAAAAGCATTCAATCAGGCTTGGCTAGATAAAATCTTGGTCTATAATCCCCCCTAGTGAGAGTTCAAATGACACGGAGGGGTCAATTAAAAGATAGCAGTTAATTAATCCTAAACCTTACAGCGCCTTAGCTGGCAAAGGAGACGCCCTCAATGATCCAATTACAGCGAAAATACCGTCTTGACTCTGATGCTTCAGGTGATGCATTTGAAACAGGGCAGGTGAAAACTTACGAAGAGTATCTGGTTCTTGCCGAGATACCCAAAGTAGATGGTGTGGCAAATCGAATCGTCGAAGCACTGGTGCAGCGTGTTGGCCAGCATCCACTTTCTGTGGATGATATTGCAGGTGATGTTCGATTGACTCGACGTACCTTGCAGCGTCGCTTGCAGGAGCAAAATGCCAATTTTGCACAACTGCGCGATTCTGTCCGGTTTCATTATGCAATCAAATTTTTAATTGACCAGCATATGAGCGTGGATTCAGTCTCCAAAGCTTTGGACTTCTCTGATCGAACCAGTTTTACCAACGCTTTTAAACGTTGGACAGGATTGTCTCCCAGTCTGTTTCGGAAACTGTTTCGCGATTACGCATGACCGAAAAATCCCTGCAAATAGCAGGGATTTTTTTATCCCCCTGTTTAATTGCCTCACTTGTATAAAACAGGTAGAGTTGCGCTTTTTTAACTGGGGTGATTTTATGAGTTTAATTCCATCTGCTATAGCACAAACACAAGCCGCAGCGCCGCAGCAAGCGAGCCCATGGACATTCTGGATCATGATGGGCGGTATGTTTTTGTTCATGTATTTATTAATTATTCGTCCGCAACGCAAGCGTCAAAAAGAGCATCAAAATTTGATGTCAGCTTTGGGCAAAGGGGATGAAGTTGTTATGACCAGTGGGATTGTTGGTCGTGTTGTAAAAGTTGATGACACTTATATTGTCGTTGAAACCGGAAATAATATTGAACTCAGGTTTCAAAAAGTGGCAGTCCATGCGGTGTTACCTAAAGGCACTATCAAGT
>CAMLRJ010000048.1 GCA_946482345.1 uncultured Cellvibrio sp. | reverse complement strand
TTAGCTCTGGTTGAGAAAAAATACGACATTCGTGTCGCTGAAATCGGTGATCGCAGCTTGCTGGGTACTGCCATGTTCGTACTTGCGGTGCGCGCAGATGTTGCAGAAGAAATGATTCGCAGCCGGTTACCGGCGCAAATGAAAATTGGCCCGGTTGAACGTATTCGTCAATTGGTTAATGTCGCTATGCCGGGTGTTGGTTTGAAAGCATTACCTGTTGCACCCAGACAAATACCTTATCGCTCGGGCTACACCTATTTTGAATTGGATAAACAAAATCCACTTTGGAAAGAATTCGCAACTTCCGGCGGTTTTGCAATGCACATCGGGGGAGATTTCCCAGGTTTGGAAATGGAATTTTGGGCTATACGTTTGTAAGTCTATTGCCAATCCCGGCAGATTACATTGAGAGAACATCATGTCTGACAACTCTGATAAAACGGTATTCAAACAGCCTATGCCTGGTGGCAACAGGACAGTGCTTAAACAACCCACGCCCGGTGGACAAAGATCCGGGCAAGCGGCTCCACAACAGGCGCCAACAAGAAATGTATCTTCTGCCGAGCTAACCAATTTTCATACTGGCAAAGGATTGAATAACCTGGTTAATCTCGCATCTACTTTACTGGCTGTATTTGAAAAAACCCGGCACTCGCTGTCGCACAGTGACATAGGTGGATTACATCAACGATTAATTGGTGAGATCAGAACTTTTGAAGGGCGTATGCGCGATGCCGGTATTCGTCAGGAAGTTATTTTGTCGGCGCGTTATTTAATTTGTTCGGTGCTGGATGAATCTGTTCTGAACACGCCCTGGGGTGGTGAAAGTGCCTGGTCGCAAAGAACATTGCTATCAATTTTTCACAACGAAACCTCCGGTGGTGAAAAGTGTTTTATGATTTTGGATCGTTTGCGTCAATCGCCCGCAGAAAATATTGAAATTATTGAATTGTTTTATATTTGTTTAAGTTTGGGATTTGAAGGCAAGTATCGGTTGACCGACAGAGGCAAGGATCAACTCGATCAATTGCGTGAAGAACTTTATGCCATTATTCGACGATACCGTGGCGATTATGAAAGAAACTTGTCAGCCAGCTGGCAAGGTCTTGGAAATGTGCGCAAAAGTCTTGAAAACTACGTGCCACTTTGGGTGGTGTTGGCATTTGTCGGGGCTATTTTATTTTTTGGTTATTCAGGCTTCCGCTATTGGCTTTATTCATCATCTGCGCCAGTGGCTGCAGAATTACACAATATTTCCGGTTCGGTAAACGAACAGGGAAGCGATAACGATATCCAAGAAGGAAAATAACTCCCGATGAAAAAAATATTTACCAGCCCCGTATTTTTTGCATATCTTGGTCTGCTGTTGTTTGGACTTTTAATCTGGTTTGCCGGGCCGCAAATAAAATTTGGTGGCGATAATTCAGCGCCGCTTGCCAGTGTCACTGTCAGGATTTTCTGTATTTTATTTTTGGTGATGTTGTGGGCGTTGAATTATTTGCGAGTGCAATTAAAAAATAAAAAGAATAATGAAGATCTGGTGTCTGATATCAGTAAAAATCAACAGGTCGGTCATTCAACCCAGGCGCTGGAAGAAATCCATCAAATCAATCAGCGATTTACTGAAGCACTGTCAACTTTAAAAAAATTAAAATTCAAAGGCCGCAGCAGTACCAAAGCACTTTACGAACTACCCTGGTACATTATTGTGGGGCCACCGGGTTCCGGTAAAACAACTGCACTGGTGAATTCAGGTTTGGATTTTCCATTGGCGGATCAATTCGGAAAAGGCGCGCTACAAGGTGTGGGCGGGACCCGCAATTGTGATTGGTGGTTTACCAATGAAGCAGTATTAATTGATACAGCTGGTCGTTATACCACTCAGGACAGTCACAGGGTTGTGGACAGTTCGGCATGGGAAGGTTTTCTGGATTTGCTCAAACGCAATCGTCGTCGCAGGCCAATTAACGGTGCAATTGTTGCCATCAGCTTGCATGATCTGTTGACGCAGACTGAAGAAGAACGATCCATACACGCAAAAACCATTCGTTCACGTTTGGATGAATTGATGGAGAAATTGCAAATTCGGTTTCCTGTTTATCTAATGTTTACCAAAGTGGATTTGGTTTCAGGTTTTACCGAATTTTTTGAAGATCTTGGCAAAGAAGATCGCAATCAGGTGTGGGGTGTGTCATTGCCCAATGCGGCTGCACCGGGTCAATCACCGGATTTTGATTTTCTGACCAAAGAGTTGGACAAAATTTCCCGCCGTTTGTATGACAGGGTTGTGGGACGCATGCATCAAGAGCGCGATGTTAAACGTCGTGCAGCCATCAACAGTTTTCCTCAACAAATGGAAAATGTTCAGGCGATTATCGAAGATTTTACTCGCAAAGCATTTGTGCCCAATCGTTTCCGGTTGCAACCTTATTTGCGCGGTGTGTATTTTTCCAGTGGTACACAAGATGGGTCACCTATCGACAGATTGATGACATCAGTTGCTGCCAATTTTGGGTTCAGTCGCGATACATCCAACGCACCCAGTCAGCAAGGTAAAAGTTTTTTCCTGACTAATTTATTTCGCGATGTGATATTTCCTGAAGCAGAATTGGTCGGTTCAAACACGCGTTATGAATTGATTTTTAAATGGGCGCGTCGCGCTGCATTTTTGTGTTTGGCTGGTATAGCGGCCGGTAGTTTGCTTATTTGGAGTGGCAGCATCACTCGTCATAATTTATCCATGGCAGAAGTTGAAGGCTATGTCGATACATTCAAAAGTGAGCAAGAAAAAACACAAGTTAGAAATAAAGATATACGTGTGGTGTTGCCTTCACTCAATGCGCTTGCCAAAGCCAGTGATGTTTATGATCAGCAGGATCACCCCTGGTTATCCGGTTTGGGAATGTATGATCCCAGTGTTGACCGCGCAGCAGATCAAGCATATGAAAGTTCACTGAAAACTGTTTTCTTGCCGAAGTTGAAAGAATTGTTGGAGGATTCGCTCGCTCGCAGTTCCGGAGGTGATGATCTTCTCGATACGTTTCGTGTTTACATGATGTTGAATCAACATGATCACCTGGATACAAAAAAAGTGAATGAGTGGTTCAATACATTTTGGGCGCAGCGATTCGAGGCGGATATTACCCGCAGACAAGAATTGAAAGCGCATCTCGATAAATTATTGGAGATGAAGTTTGATCCAATAGAAGTGGATGAGAGGATTGTTAAAAATACCCGTTCTACTTTATTGCGTGTGCCAGCCGATATTCGCATTTATGAAAAAATAAAAGCGGATAAAGATTACGCCTTTCAAATTGAATTGCTTAACGAGTTTGGTGAATCGGTAAGGTCAACTTATAAAATGGATGGGGGTGCAATCAGAGCCCTGACCATTCCCGGACTTTATACGATTGATGCTTATAAAAATCTTGATTTTTCCGCTGACTCTCCGCTGATCAGCAGTCTCGCTGAAGAGCGTTGGTTGATGGGCGATGAAGGTGTGGTTTTTGCCAAAGAAAATTTGGAAGAAATCAGTCGAAAGGTTAAAGATTATTATTTGGCAGATTACAGTCGTGTCTGGCTGGATGTTTATCAGAATCTTAATGTTGTTGAATTTACCGATGTGTTTCAGGCAAAAACACTATTGTCCAGTTTTGCTGATCCGGTTTATTCGCCTTTGTCTTCTATTTTGCAAACAGGTCTGAATCATACACAGCTGACGACGACTGTTGTTGACGACATCGCGGATAAAAAACCTGAAAGTAAAACAGGCAAGATTGCAGGTTTACTGGCCAGTAATATTGAAACCACCCGTGTGGATAAACAATTTAAAGATCTCAATTTGTTGATGCGTGAAAGTTCGCGTGCGCCTGCACCTGTGGACGGTATTTTGCAAAAAATTCAGGAATTACAAATTTTCGTAGCAGAAATTGCGATGGCACCGGATGCGGGTAAAAAAGCGTTTGAAGTTGCCAAAGCACGTTTCGAAAGTGGTTCCAGTAATCCTGTGACGGCATTGAAAGCTTACGCAACGACTTTGCCTGATCCGGTGAATCGATGGCTGACAGATTTGGCTGATCAATCCTGGAAAGTCATTTTAGGTTCTGCCAACGGTTATGTGGGCAGTGAATGGCGTGCTAGAGTCTACACACCTTATGCGCAAGTACTCGCAGGAAAATATCCGCTTAATCCGTCATCCAGTGATGAAATTGCGATGTTGGATTTCAGTGCTTTTTTCAAACCGGGTGGCACTATCGATCAATTTAGCGAAGAATTTTTATTGCCCTTCATCGACACCAAAAACGGTTGGCGAAATAAGGGTGTTGATAATTTCAGTCTTGGAATTTCTGCTTCGGCATTAACCCAACTCAGTAATGCGATGGAAATAAAACGTATGTACTTCCAGGGCGGAGGCGAATTTCCATCGGTAGAACTTGAATTGCGTCCAATGCATATGAGTGAAAAGCATTCGCGATTTACTTTGGAGTTGGGTGAGGCCCAGGTTGAATATAAACATGGTCCGAAATTCTGGAAACCTATCAAATGGTCAGGTGGTGACGATAGTTTACGTTTGCGTATTATTTTTGAAGATTTAACCGATTCTATACATGAAAAAACCTTCACCGGTCCCTGGGCATTATTCCGGTTACTGGATTCATCAAAAATTACCAAAACGGCTGCATCCAATGTGTATTTAATTGCTTTCTCGGTGATAGATAACGGCAACATGGAAAACCAAATTACCTATGAAGCCAAAACCAAAAGCGTTAATAACCCTTTGCGCAGGGGCTTGCTAACAGCATTCAAGTGTCCGGAAAGAATTTAGGTGTGAATGTGAATTACAAAAACGAAACAGGTTTTTTTGGCAAGTTACCCGGATACGGTGATTTTATTTATCGTGACTTGCCCACTCCTATTATTGAAATATGGGATTCCTGGTTACAGCTTTATATTAAATCGTCACAAGAACAAATTGGCGGTGATTGGTTGGATATTTATTTGACCAGTCCCATCTGGCGATTTGTATTGAAGCCCGGTGTGCTGGATGAAAATACCTGGGCAGGCATTGTATTGCCCAGTGTTGATAAAGTGGGTCGTTATTTTCCTTTTTCAATATTGGCAAAATTTACAACGCCGGTTAATCCGTCCAGTTTTATTTGCGCGCAGGAAGAATGGTTTGCAAATTTGGAAAAATCGGCCTTGAGTGCATTGAATCGTGAATTGGATTTGGAGCAGTTGTTATCACAATTGCAAGCCTTGAATATTCCCAACGATTTAATTTATGAAAAAACGGGAAATGTGGCGCTCTCATCCAATATGCTGGTCAAAATGGATATGGAAGAACAATCACCTTTAACCACATTTCCATCTATGTTGGATGTGTGTTTGGATAATTTGTTGCCCACATACAGTATCTGGCACACCAAAGGATCTGAAAGAGTTGAGCCTTGCCTGTTTGTATCCCGTGGTTTGCCGTCTGGCCAACAAGTGCCTTCAATGATGGATGGCGCCTGGGAACATGGTGGATGGCAAGAGCCTTATAAACTTTGTGCAATGTTTCAGGAATAATGAAAATGGTGTTGAGTGCAACCAATACACAATTTATTCCTATCGAATGGTCGGGTTTCAGTTTGACCGATGTGGGAACTGTGCGCAGTGTTAATGAAGATTCTGTATTAATGCTACCGCATGC
Source organism: uncultured Cellvibrio sp. (assembly GCA_946482345.1). Next base: position 6,491 of record CAMLRJ010000048.1, on the reverse strand, counting down.
CGGTTTGTGGGCTATAGCAGATGGTATGGGTGGGCATCAGGTGGGTGATATTGCGTCCAGAAAAATTGTTGATGCACTTGCCAGAATTCCGCCGATTGAATTGTTGAGTGAAACGATTGATGCAGTGGATGATGCACTGATCAATGTGAATTACGACATTATCGATTATGCCAGTCAGCAACCCGGAAATTTTTCGATGGGCAGCACAATTGTCAGTCTGGTGATACGCGGGCGAGTGGGTGTTGCATTGTGGGTGGGTGATTCACGTTTGTATCGTTATCGTAATGGGCAACTTGCCCAGATGACACGCGATCACAGTCAGGTTGAAGAACTGTTACAAATGGGTCATATCACCCCGGAAGAAATGGAAAACCATCCGCAGCGTAACGTCATCACCCGTGCAGTGGGTGGCGAAGAAGAATTGTATGTAGATCTGAATGTTTTCAGTGCGCAAATTGGCGATACATTTTTACTTTGTAGTGATGGTTTGTATAACGCCATATCGATAGATGAAATAACATCACACCTGAATTACAGAAGTGCAGAAGATTGCGTGCAACTGCTTATGCAAGCTGCATTGCAAAAAGGTGCGAGTGATAACGTTTCTATAATTGTTTTAAAAGGCGAAGCAGGAAGGTAGCAGTGATCTGATATGGATACTCCGGATAATAAAAATAGCGGCAACCCAGGTGACGATAAAACGCGTTTGGATCCGTCACGTGCTGATAAGCCGCGTGTGGAAACTCCATCGCAACAGAAAAAACCGATTGAACCGGAAGATAAAACATGGTTTGTCGATAAAACCCAACTCGTTGATAAAACCAGAGTGGCAACGCCGGAATTAAAATCGGAATCAAAGCCGGTTAAACCAACAACTGAAGCCGTTGCACCTAAAGAGAATCCGGATAAAACCCGGTTTACCCAGCCGAAACCAAACAATCCGGCTAATGTTAATCCGCGTCCTGACGCAGCAAAAGCTGATCAGGAAAAAAATCGATTGCTGAATGCGCAAAAAAATATTCCTGTCAGTGAAACAGCATCGCCCAAAGATGCAACTCAATTTTCACCTTCAACTCGTGTGCTTCCTGCGAAAAAAAATCCTGATTCACTTTCTGCAGCCAATGCTGCATTAATAAAAAATCTGAAAGAGAGTGGTGATCATCTTGTTCTGAAAGGGCGATTTGTACTGGAAGACATGTTGGGCGCTGGTGGCATGGGGATTGTTTATAAAGCCAAAGATTTATTAAAAATAGAAGCACAGGATCGCGACCCTTATGTTGCGATTAAAGTATTAAGTGAAGAATTCAAATCGCATCCTGAAGCATTTATTGCTTTGCAGCGTGAGTCTCGCAAAACACAACAAATTGCACACCCTAACATAGTAAACGTATACGATTTCGATAAGGATGGTGATCGTGTATTTATGACCATGGAATTTCTTGATGGTAAACCACTGGATGAATTAATTTATCAATATCGCGCAACCGGTTTGCCGGAAGAAGACGGTTGGCGAATATTGGAAGGAATTTCTGCGGCGTTAATTTATGCACATGAACAAAATATTGTTCACTCCGATTTCAAACCGGGCAATATTTTTGTTACCAACAAAGGCGTATCAAAAGTATTTGACTTCGGTATTGCTCGCGCGGTTGCCAAAGCGGAGTCTTACGACAATTTACCGGGCGATGACAAAACAGTGTTTGATGCAGGAAATCTGGGAGCACTGACACCGGCTTATGCCAGTAAAGAAATGTTGGAAGGTAAAGCGCCGGATGCCCGTGATGATATTTATGCACTGGCTTGTGTTGCCTATGAAATTTTCTCTGGCAAGCACCCATTCAATCGTGTGCATGCAGACGAAGCTGCTCGTCAAAAATTAAAGCCGCGTCGATTAAATGTATTCACCCGCAAACAATGGAAAATCCTTGAAAAAGCTTTGGCATTTAATCGCGAAGACCGTATTGAATCAGTCGAAGAGTTTTGGCAAGGGCTGACTGAAAAACCTTTCTCCGGTGTTAAAGCGGCGATAATGTCTTTAGTCGTTATTGGTCTGTTAGGAACTATTGGTTATTTATATTTTTCCAAACCGGAGGAAAGAATATATTCAGAGGATGATTTTCGCAACGAAATTGAATTGAAATTACGCATGGAGCAGCATCAAACCAATATTAAAAATTTGCTCGCTACTTTGGAATTCAATCAGGCTTGGGAGCAGGATTTATGGTCTGAGGTTCAGGCCATTGAAAAATTAGCTGGCAAAGATAACTCCTGGTTGGTTGATATTCGTGGCGTTATATATGCAGCCTATCTGGAAAAAATTGATGCGGTGATTATCTCCCGTGAAATAGAATTAGCTGAACGTTTGTTAACAAATGCACCTCGATACGCCGGTGATTTGGCATTGGTCGAGCGTTTGCTTGCGGCATTGGATGAACTTAAAAAATCCATTGCGTTGGCTGCGGAAGCTGAGGCGCTTAAACGGGCTGCTGAAGAAGAACAAAATCGATTGGCGCGACAGGCACAGCAATCACAAATCGCGCAGGCACAAGAAGAAAATCGCGCTGAAGAAAACATTAAAGTTCAAAGAAGCAGTTATGATCAGGCGTTACAAAACGTCAATGAACAATTGGCTTGTCGTTCGGCATTGAATATGCGTGACCTGGATATTGCAGTGAAGAAATTACGGGAAGTGGATTTGAATCGTTATCGTAAAGACGAAACAAAAATGGTCACTTCTCTCGCCAGCTGTATTGCCAAAGTCGGTGTCAATTTTCCAAAACGGGCGGAAGAATATAAAAGATTGGCAATTGCAATTTTCCCGGGCAATGCAGTGATCGCCAATATTAATATTCAGGAAAAAGACAGCTGCGATCTTTCTCTGGCAGGTTTGGGAGCCAAAGGTATGCGTGGCAGTTGTCGAGATCCTATTGGTGGCGACAACGGGCCTTTGTTAGTCGTAATTCCTGCAAAAGATAGAATCAAAGCGTTTGCTATAGGCAAATATGAAGTGTCTATTGAAGAATTCAATATTTTTTGTCGCGATAATAAATCCTGCAAGCCTAAAACCGGATCGGATAACCAAATTCCGATTACCGATATTGCTTACGCAGATGCGACAGCTTATTTGCGTTGGTTGAGTATAAAAACAGGACGCAAATATAGATTGCCAACAAATGCTGAATGGGTTTATGCAGCGACAGCAAATAGCAATAAATTGGACCCCAATCGAAATTGTCAATTAAATTCCCGTGGAATTCAACGCGGTAATGCATTACTTGGTATAGGTATTGGTGCCCAAAATAATTGGGGACTTGTTAATCACATAGGAAATGCTCAGGAGTGGGTGAGTGGTGCAGGTGGTGTGAGTTATGCGGCGGGCGGTTCCTATGAAACGGCGATGGAAAGTTGCACGCTTTCTGTTTTGAATCCGCATAATGGAAAACCCGATGCGGCTACGGGCTTCAGGGTTCTGAGAGAAATAGAAAAACTGTAGATCGGGAATCAATAAATGAAAGATGCTAATTATTCTGAATCATTGCGAAATTTATCTCGCGAATATTTCAATCGAATCCTGTCATTTGATTCGTATCGCCTGAGAAGAAAACAGCTGTTGGATTTAGTTGATCAAGGCTACAATGGTGCACAAATTCTGCAGGCCAACGAAAATTATAGCGAGACAGATACTCAACCGGATTTTCGTAAGGCAAGCAAACAAAAAGTGGAGACTCCGGCTATACGTCAGGGTCTGGATTAATACAGTTAATGAGTGAGGGTGGGTCATGGTTGCGGAATTGGTTACGTTTTTTCAGGCCGGCGGGACGTACATGTATGCAATATTGGCAGTGTTTGCCATGGGTATTGCCATTTCGATTGAACGGTTTATTTATATAGTCGTGACGCAAAATAAAACCAATAAAATATGGAAAGGCATTACACCCATGTTGCAGGCGAGTGATTTTGATCGTGCAACCAAAGCCTTGGGAAATAGCATGACACCTCTGGCTCGAGTGCTTGCTTATGGTTTGTCGCGCAAAAAATCCAACGCAAAAAGAGAACTGATTGAATCGGCAATGGAAGAAGGGATTATGGAAGTTGTACCTGAATTGGAACAACGCACGCATTATCTGGCGACTCTCGCAAACATAGCCACCTTGCTTGGATTATTGGGAACTATTTTTGGTTTGATCGATGCGTTCGATGCAGTAGCACAAGCCAGTGTTGCGGAAAAAGCAGATCGTCTTTCTGCGAGTATTTCAGTCGCCATGAACACCACTGCTTTGGGTTTGCTTGCGGCAATTCCATTAATTCTTATTCACTCCTGGTTAACGACCAAAACAGCAAAGCTGGTTGATAATATCGAAATGGCGACTATGAAATGTCTCAATTTGATTGCTGATCATGATGATGCAGGGCGTTAATTTTTCATGAAGACAGTTCGCAAAAAAAAATCATTGCATGATCTGGTCGAGCTGGATATCACGGCATTTTTGAACTTGATGGTTGTTCTCGTCCCTTTTTTGTTGATCACCGCAGTGTTTTCAAAAATGTCTATTCTGGAATTGCATTTGCCTGCACTGGATGCCATGGTGAAAGAAGATGAGCAGGTTAAACTTCAACTGCAAATCGTTGTGCGCCCTGACAGTTTACATATACAGGACGGCAATTTGGGGCTGATTAAATCTGTTGACTATGATGTGGCAGGCAAAACCGATTGGGATTTATTTACCAAAGTGTTGGTGGAAATCAAATCGCGATTTCCAGAAGAAAAAAACATCAGCTTGTTGCTGGACAGGAATGTGAAATACAAAACGGTAATTGAGCTTATGGATCATGTGAAATCTGCAGATGTTTTGCAGGTTGCAACAGCCACAAAAGTTGAATTGTTTCCGAATGTTTCTGTTGGTGTTGCTCCGGAAGAAACGCCGGTTCCGGCGGAGGCGAGCCAACCATGAAAACATCCAGACGCGCGCGTAGAATAGAACGGCGAAACAAAATGTTGAAACCGGCTGCGCTCAATATTGTTTCCTTGATGGATATTTTTACTATTCTGGTTTTTTTTCTGCTGGTGAATTCATCCGGTCAACAGTTGCCGAGTAAAAAAGATCTCTCATTACCAGAATCAATTGCCGAAACAACACCGGAAGAAACAGTCAGTGTAATGGTCACCAAACGTGAAGTTATGGTGGATGGGCGAGTGATTGTATTGCTGAAAGATATAGTCGAACAGGAACCCGTGATTGCTACATTGAAACAGGAATTGGAATATCAGGCTGCGTTGGATACGACAGGTAATAAAGTAAAATCCCTGACGATTATGGCAGATGAAAATTTGCCTTATAGTGTGGTCGATAAAGTGTTGAAAACATGTCAGCAAGTGAGTTATCGAAAAATTGCATTTGCAGTAACCCAAATTGAAAACAAGGGACAAGCTGGCAGTGGACAATAACTATCGCAACATTTCATTGCAATGGACGCCGGAATCTCAGGGAGACAATAGGCGTTTCTACAGCATTTTTATATTTGTATTAATTGCAGCGTTCGTGTTGTCATTAATTCTTGCGAGTATAAAAGTGCCACCAAAAACCAAGCGCGTTACGGATCTTCCAGATCGTGTTGCGCAATATTTATCTGAAAAACCCAAGCCGCCACCACCTCCGCCGCCAAAAGTAACACCACCGCCACCGCCTCCACCACCTGTTGTGAGAGAGGTGAAACCCAGTGTCGTCAGAAAAGTAGAAGAAGAGGAAGCACCTTTAACGCAAGAGGAAAAAGTTGCGCGTGATACTGCTGCTCAAAGTGGTTTGGTTGCACTGAGCAGTGAGCTGTCTGATTTGCTGGATTCATCTGCTGCTGATACCAATGTGCGTGGTGGTTTGACGGAATCATCCGGTACAACAGCGGTCGCCAATGTCTCAACAGATGCTTTGTTGGGTACAACACCGGCAGCAACAGAAGCGGTAAAAGATGCTGAGTATGTTGCACAAGTGGGCACATCACAATTGGGTTCAAGGGAGCGTGCCAATGTGAAACAAACACTGTTTAAGGAAAATGAAAAAGGTGAAGTGGCAGCAGCTGGGAAAACGGCTAAACCTTCAACAGCACGAAGCGGTAATGTTCGATCTGAAGAAGCGATTTCTATGGTGTTTGATCAAAACAAATCCAGTCTTTTTTCTATCTACAATCGTGAAAGACGAAATACGCCGGGTCTGAAAGGAAAGTTGGTATTGGAGCTTAACATCGCACCAGACGGCTCGGTCATCAGCGTCAGAATTTTACACAGCGAATTAAACAATCCAGGGTTGGAGCAGCGAATTTTGGGAAGGGTGAAACTGTTTAATTTTGGTCCAGGTAATGTAGAGCCAGTGAAAGTCACTTTCCCTATAGAGTTCCTTCCTTCATAGGTTTTGTAAAAAGCTGAAAACAAAAGAGGGGCGAAGCCCCTCTTGATCAAGCGTTATCCCACCTTGGGAATATTGGCGACCAGACGCAAG
>CAMLRJ010000047.1 GCA_946482345.1 uncultured Cellvibrio sp. | reverse complement strand
ATAATCACTCCACGCAACAAATCGATAACCGATACCTGCGTGCCTTCGCGAATAAAACTGGCAGAACCGGTTGAGTTCGCCATACGCCAGGCTTTCACACTAATAGTCACCAAATCTTCTTCAGCAATTTTGCCTTGCTCTATAGCATCAATGGCTAAATAACTGGTCATCATTTTGGTTAGACTGGCTGGATAAGCGTGAACATCTGCATTTTTTTCCGCAATAATATTACCGGTTGCTGCGTCAACCAATATCCAGGATTTTGCAGCAACATCCGGTGGTGTTGGTATCGCTAATTGTTGTGTTTGCGCGGCGGGTTGCGCACTGGTAGCTGAAGGTGTGGGCAGTGTGTTATTGGGAGATGGCAACGAATTTTGTTGTGCCAATCCCCAGGATGAAAACCCAAGCGTTAATAAACCCAAAACAACTATTTTTTTCATGACAAGCATTTCACCTTTACTAAAAAAATATTTCAAATCTACAAAATTATTTTAAATACACCGGGTGCACATCAAACAAATTGAGTTTGGCTAATTGATCACGTGCAGCCTGCAATGCCTGTGTGGTTTTAAACGGACCTATACGAACCCTGTGTATTTCTTTGGGAGCCAAATCAGAATGAATGACAGGTATAAATGTCATTTTGGTAGCCAATGCAGCTGAATATTCTCTGGCGGCATCCAATGTGGAAAAAGCGGCAATTTGTAAATAGGTATTATCCGGCAATCGGGTTTCAGTGGAATTAACCGGTGCTTCGGCGCGACGAGGTATTGCAGGCCCATCGTTCGGCAATACAATTTCAACATCAACCAATCCTGTTCCATGTTTATGAATACCAATACGTTGTGCAGCAGCATAACTTAAATCTATTACACGTCCTTCATGAAACGGGCCGCGATCATTCACCCTGACAACAACTGTTTTGCCGTTAGTCACATTGGTCACCCGAACATAAGAAGGAATGGGTAAAGTTTTATGTGCAGCTGTCATAGCGTACATATCATAAATTTCACCATTCGATGTTTTGTATCCATTAAATTTTTGCCCGTACCAACTGGCATATCCTCTTTCTTTGTAGGAGGATTCATCTTTAATAAGATGGTAGGTTTTACCGAGAATCGTATAGGGATCTTTATTGCCCGCTATAGTTCTGGTTTCTTTTCTTGGTACCGCGTCAGGAACGTGGGAAAGATCTACATCTTGCATGGGGCCATTATCTTTTTCCTGCGCATAACGGCCTTTTTGAATTTTATCTGAATCTGATTCAACATCTGAATCTGACACCGGTTTTTCAGGAACAGTATCACAGCCAGTCATGATGGCAATTAACACAACAAAAATAATTTTGCTTAACTGACCTGGAATAAAATTCATTTATTTTCCTGTCTTGGCTTTTTTATCAGCCTGATATTTCGCAGACTTGATTTCCTGACTTAACTGATGCACAGCCATGGCATACATAGGGCTGCGATTGTAGCGAGTGATCACATAAAAATTATGCAAGCCCAACCAATATTCCAAACCTTCTGCGCCATCAAACTCAATCGCTAACAATGGCAAAGTGTAAGACGTTTTTTGTTTGGCTTTCAAACCCAGTTTTTTCCACTCTTTGTAGGTGGTCTTAACCGGTTTAATTTCATTGAATAACAATTTGGTTTTATCACCGCTAAACTCTGCCGGAATGACCACGGCATTTTTATGTTTCCAACCATGCGCTTTAAAATAATTGGCAACACTGCCTATGGCATCAACGGGATTATTCCAGATATCTTTAAAACCATCGCCATCAAAATCCACTGCCCAATTGCGATAACTGGAAGGCATAAATTGCCCGTACCCCATGGCACCAGCATAAGAACCTTTAAATGCTAAGGGATCTTTTTTTTGTTCGCGGGTTAACAGTAAATAATTTTCCAATTCCGAACGAAAAAATGGAGAACGTGGCGGATAATCAAATGCCAGAGTGGTTAACGCGTCTATCACCCTGTGACTGCCCATATTTTTACCAAAGCCGGTTTCAACACCAATAATGGCGACGATAATATCAGCTTCAACACCATACTTTTTTTCAGCTGCCGCCAATGTATCAGCATGCTCTCGCCAAAACTCAACGCCGGTAGTTACTCTTTGTGGCTGGATAAAAATGGGGCGGTAATCTTTCCAGGGTTTGGCTTTTTCAGCCGGACGTGAAATTGCATCCAGAATATTTTGTTTTTTTTCTGCAGATTGCATCCACTTCAAGAGATCCGCTTTTGCAAATTGATGTTTGCTGATCATTTCGTCCATAAATATTTTGGCTTCGGCTTGCTGCGAGTAATCAGCCACAACCGGCAAACCAACCGCTATCAATAAAATTCCAATTAAACGATACATAACGCTACCTTAAATTTCTTTCATCATCACACGTTTCTTTTCGGTACTGATTGCCATCAACATACCAAAACCGGCAAAGAGTGCCACTATCGCAGTACCACCCTGACTTATCAGCGGTAAAGGTACACCAACAACCGGCAACATACCGGACACCATTCCCATATTCACAAATACATAAACAAAAAAAGTGGTGCTGATGCCTGCGGCCAACAAACGACTGAAGGTATTTTGCGAATTAATTGCGATCATCATGCCACGAATGACAACCAATAAATAAACGGATAAAAGTAACAGCACACCGAACAAACCAAACTCTTCACTTAATACAGCGATAATAAAATCGGTATGGCCTTCCGGTAAAAAATCCAATCGGGATTGCGTGCCCTGCATCCAACCTTTACCGGATAATCCACCCGATCCTATTGCAGTCTTTGACTGAATAATATTCCAACCGGTTCCCAAAGGATCTTGTGATGGATCCAACATTGTTAACACACGCTGGCGTTGGTAATCGTGTAAAACATAATGCCAGATAGGATAAAGGCTCGCGATAAAAATAAGAAATGCACTCAAAATATACAGCCAGGGCAAACCCGCAAAAAATAAAATAACAATTCCCGAAACCAAAACCAGAATGGCGGTTCCCAAATCCGGCTGCTCCATAATGATGATGACAGGCAATAAAATTAATGCGACTGAAATCATCACTTGTTTAAATCGCGGAGGTAATTCTGTTGCAGACAAAAAAGCGGCTACTGTAATCGGCATGGCCAATTTCATAATTTCCGAGGGCTGAAATCGAAAGCCGCCAATTTGCAACCAGCGTTGTGCTCCCATGGAAATATCACCAAACAACATCACAGCCAGCAACAAAGTCAAACCGCCGACATAAGCAATTGCGGCACTGCGTCGTAAAAAATCCACAGGAATTTGTGCGACAACCAACATCACAATATAGGCAATGACAAAAAATGTTCCCTGTTTTTCAACACTGGCAAGATTATGACCACTCGCGCTATAAAGAACCGTCAACCCGATAGACGTTAAGGCAAACAATAGTAATAACAGAAAAAAATCCAGATGCAGACGCTGCGCCAATCGATCGCGACGGCGAAAGCTCTCTTCTGCTTCAGGCATGCGACGTAAAAAATCCTGCCGACTCATGGTGATTTTTCCTGAACAGAAGTTAATGAATTGTTGGCTGTTTGCTGCTGACGAATCCATTCATTGGCGCGATCAATAATCGCTTGTGGATGATAACCAAGAGGTGGAACAAATTCGCCGGGTTTCAAATAATATCCTTTTAAATAGGCATCAAACACATAACGTACCACCGGGCCGGCATCCGATCCACCATGCCCCCCGTTTTCAACAATAACCGCGACTGCAATTTGTGGATCATCCAGTGGCGCAAAACCAACAAACCAGGCGTGATCCCACTGACGTTCACGCAACAATTCTGCATTGTATTTTACATTGGCTGCAATACTGATGACTTGTGCTGTGCCTGATTTTCCCGCCATTTTATAGTCTGCATTTTTTACCAGACTACGGCCCGTACCACGCCCTGCTTCGCGCATAACTTCTGCCGAGCCATCAAAAATTGCATCCCAATGTTTTTGATTGACTTCAATTCGATCAAGAATTTTGGGTGGAATTTTTTGATTACCAATTGTGGATACCAATTGTGGTTGATAACGAATTCCACGATTCGCCAGAGTTGCCGTCATAACCGCCAGCTGCAGCGGTGTGGTCAGCGCATAGCCCTGACCAATCGATAAATTTACCGTATCACCTGGATACCAGGCCTGACCTTTGGTTGCACGTTTCCATTCGCGAGAGGGCCAAATCGCTGCGCGTTCACTGGGAATATCAATTTCGGTTTTTACACCCAGACCAAATCGCTTTCCGAATTCACTGATGCGATCAATACCCATACGATTTCCCAAATCGTAGAAATAAATATCACAGGATTCCGCAATCGCACGTTTTAAATCAACGCGACCATGTCCACCTTTATCATAGTTGTGATCACGCCAGGGTCGTTCGACATTGGGCAATCGATATATTCCGGGATCGCTAATCGTTTTTTCCGGAGTGGTGAATCCATAATGTAACCCGGCAAGTCCCATCATGGGTTTAATAGTTGAACCAGGAGGATATTGCCCTTGCAGAAAACGATTTAATAAAGGCGTGTCTATATCTTCATTTAAATTTTTGTAATCACGATAACTGATACCCGTGACAAATAAATTGGGATCAAAACTTGGGTTACTCACTGCAGCCAAAACACCGCCCGTTTTTACATCCAATGCCACCACTGCTCCGCGACGACCACGCAATGCGGCCACTGCCGTTTCTTGCAAACGCGAATCCAAATGCAAACGAACATCCAGACCTTGTTTGGGATCGGTTTTATCCAGAATTCGCATCACCCGCCCACGCGCATTGGTTTCGACATTTTGACTGCCTACTTCACCCAGGAGTACATCCTCATAACTTTTTTCAATACCGACTTTACCAATCGCATGAGTGCCAGAGTAACGACGCAATTGATCTTCAGTAAACGAATCCAATTCTTTTTCATTAATGCGACTGGTGTAACCAATCACCTGTGCAAACAATTCACCTTTAGGATAATTGCGAACTAATTCAGCATTGACTTCAACACCGTCCAACAAATGTTGATTCACGGCAACATTGGCAATTTCTTCTTCAGTCAGTTTGTAGCGTAAGGGAATGGGATCAAGTGAATGGCGTTGTTGTTTTTTTAATTTATAAAATTTGCCCAAATCTCCCGGTGTGATTTCAATCAGGGTTTCAAGCAATGCCAATGTTTGTTCCAGCACAGCAGGATCGGAAATAGTGATGGATAAAGTAAAACTCGCTTTGTTATCTGCCAGCAATATACCGTTTTTATCCAATATCAAACCACGAGTGGGCGGCACAGGTTGCACATGAACACGATTGCGATCTGATTGAGTGGAATAATCCTGATAATTTAAAATTTGCAAATCATAGTAACGATAAATTAATACCGCAGCCATCAAAAGTATTACCACACCGACTACCACCAATCGATTACGAAACAATCTTGCTTCGCGCAGGTGATCTTTAAATTGTTGTGTCTCTGGCATGAATCTCTTTCAACGTTTCAGGTTAACAATGTAATTCAATTTATTTGTGGTAGGGATGATTCTGTAAAATACTGGACGCACGATACAACTGTTCAATTAACACTATTCTCACCAAAGGATGCGGCAAAGTCAGCGGCGATAATGACCATTTAATTGCCGCCATTTGCAACACCGCTGGCGATAATCCATCAGGCCCACCAATCAACAAACAAAAATTATCGCCACTCATTTTCCAGGCTGCAAGATTCTCTGCCAATTGCGAAGTGCTCCAGGCTTTGCCTCCGACATCCAGAGCAATCACCTGTTCATTCTTGCCGATAGCAGCCATCATAGCTTCGCCTTCTTTTTCCATGGCTTTTTGAATATCAGTATTTTTGCTGCGCACAGCCAAAGGTAATTCCACCATGTCGATTTGCAAATCACGCGGCAACCGTTTGGCGTATTCCGCATAACCGGCTTCAACCCAATCCGGCATTTTGGTTCCAATAGCGATGATACGAATGCGCATTATTTTTCTATTATTGTCGTCCGGCTGGTTTCATAGACCACAATTTTTCCAACTCGTAATAATTGCGGGCTTCGGCTTGCATAACATGAACAACTGTATCGCCGTAATCAACCAACACCCAATCACCGGACTCCAAACCTTCAACACCCAAAGCTCTGAATCCGGCTTTTTTGGTTTCTTCAACCAGATTCTCTGCCAATGAACGTGCGTGGCGACTGGAGGTACCGCTGGCGATAATCAATGTATCCATCACATCGGACAATTGACTCACATCCAGAGTCACAATTTCTTTACCTTTGAGATTTTCCAAGGCGTTAATAATCGATTTGTTTAGATCTGACATTCAGTTTTTTACCTATGATTAAAAAATAATTTTTTGACTTCCCCCTCTCCCCTGCCCCTCTCGACAATTACTCCTGCTTTGTCTACCTCCTGCGTCCTGCAGTCGTCCCACAAGAGGGGAATTGGTTTTGTTCAAAACTTCACTTGAACTCACCACTTTCAAATTTCAATTTCTTTTCCTTAAGAGCTCAAATCTGTTCCCTCTCCCCTTGTGGGAGAGGGTTAGGGAGAGGGGGATGAATAAAGCTTCTTCTCTCGAATAAATTTCCACACCGCATCCGGTAATAAAAATTGTGGCGATTCACCGCGCGAAATTTGTTGGCGAATTTCTGTGGCAGAAATAGGCAACAAACGTAAAGTTTGCATCACAATTTTTCCAGCGGGGTATCGCTGTAAATCTGCAGACTGCCCTTGATGTTGTTTTAAAAAATGCCTGACATCACCCTGATCTGGAATTGCCCAACCCGGACGGGAAACTACCACAATATGCGCAAGATGAATTATTTCTTGCCAACAATACCAGGTAGAAATTCCGGCGAAGGCATCTTCCCCCATACACAACACCAAACTCATGTCACTGCCAAATTCTTTACGCAATTCACACAAAGTATCGTAAGTGTAAGAATTTTTTTCACGACGCAATTCACGATCATCCCATTGCAATTGCGGACACTCTTGCAACGCGAGCTGCAACATTTTTAAACGTTGAGTTGACGATACTTGCGGTTGTTCCCTGTGCGGTGGTTTGTGACCGGGGATCAAACGCATTTCATCCAGAGATAATTGCTGTTTTAATTCCAGAGCCAAACGCAAATGACCAAAATGAATTGGATCGAAGGTGCCACCAAAAATGCCTAGGGTTTTGCGCATGCATCACCCCCTCCTAACCTCCCCCTTGGCAAGGGGAAGGGACAAATCTCACGCTGCGTTAAGCAGGGAGTAAAGTTCCTCCCCCTTGCCAAGGGGGAGGTTAGGAGGGGGTGAAGATCTTGATCAAACACGAACCTGTCCATCACCAAACACAACCCACTTCTGTGAAGTCAAACCTTCTAACCCAACAGGGCCACGCGCATGAATTTTGTCAGTCGAAATTCCAATTTCTGCACCCAAACCATATTCAAATCCGTCCGCAAAACGTGTTGATGCATTGACCATCACCGAACTGGAATCCACTTCGGTAATAAATCGACGCGCACGTGAATAATCTTCGGTGACAATTGCATCTGTGTGTTGTGAGCTGTAACGCGCGATGTGATCAATCGCTTCATCCAAACCTTTAACAATTTTGATCGATAAAATCGGTGCAAGATATTCCGTTGCCCAATCTTCCTCTGTTGCAATATTCGCTTTAATCAAGGCACGCGTTTTTTCACAACCACGCAACTCAACGCCTTTTTCTTCATAAGCTACTGCGAGTCTGGGCAAAATTGCAGCGGCAACAGAGTCATCAACCAACAAGGTTTCCATCGCATTGCACACGCCATAACGATGGGTTTTTGCGTTGAGTGCAATCGTAAATGCTTTTTCAAGATTGGCTTTGCCATCAATAAACACATGACAAATTCCATCGAGATGTTTGATCACAGGCACACGTGCTTCGCGACTGATACGCTCGATTAAACTTTTGCCACCGCGAGGTACGATCACATCAACAAATTGCGGCATGGTGATCAACTCGCCCACTGCTGCACGATCAGTAGTTTCGATCACCTGCACAACGTCGCCGGGCAAACCTGCCGTTTTCAAACCGGCAATCACACAAGCGGCAATCGCACGGTTGGAATGAATGGATTCACTGCCACCACGCAATATCGCTGCATTGCCGGATTTCAAACAAAGACTGGCTGCATCAATAGTTACGTTAGGGCGAGACTCGTAAATAATGCCGATCACCCCCAAAGGCACACGCATCTTTCCGACTTGAATACCAGTGGGGCGATAACGCAAATCTGTCATTTCACCGCAGGGATCAGGCAGGGCTGCAACCTGACGCAGACCTTCGATCATGGAATCAATCGTTGTTGGTTTCACCGCAAGACGATCCACCATCGCAGCATCCAAACCATTCGCCTTGGCTGCTGCCAGATCTTTTTGGTTTTCGGCTACCAGCGTAATCCGGTTTTTATCCAGTTCATCCGCAATCGCGAACAAGGCTTTATTTTTGATAGCCGTGGGTGCTGCAGCTATCACGCGTGCAGCAATACGGGCTTTTCGGCCTAATTCGGCCATATATTCTTTGACGTTACTTGAAGTCGAGTTGTTTGAATCTGACATGCTAATCCTGCTCGTAAAACATCTTTCGAAAACGGGCAGGAATTATAGCCTGAGTAGAAGAGGAAATTCCGGTTATTTCAGTGAATCAAGGTGTCCTTGCCTGAACACCTGCCGATACAAAAACCAAAGGCGCATTCCAGTTAATTGCGATTTCGTTACTGGCGTAACTGCATTCTTCATCCAAATAGGATTTCGCCGGTAAATTCGAAGGATATGCCACCGAACAACCTGACTTGTCTTGCTGACCAGGATTAGGGCCACCCGCAATAAAACCGGGAATTGGCGCCGCAATACCATCAGCACCGGATGGGCGATGATGGATCTTTTGTGGTGTCAGGTTTCCATAGCCAGTGACAAATGAATAATCCGTCGCATTACGACCCAGCACATAATCCAACATGGCTTGTGCCGAGTTCAGGTATTGGGTTTTGGTCTGATCCAAATCATAAGCTGCCAGCAACATCATCGCCTGATTCAAAGCACCGGAATTACTGCCCCAACCGAAATCCCCTGTTTCCATGGAAACGCCATAAGCAGAGGCAGCCTTTTTAGTCGCTATACCTGCAGCAACAACATCCAGACGACTTTTAATTAAATTTTTATCAGCAGCAAGTGTTAATGAATCAATATGACGCCCCAAAGATATCCAACCCAATGATTTCACCCCACCCCACCAGGGAATATCTGCGGTGACATTGGCGGGATTCAAGTCTGTGTAATAACTGTCATTTTTTGTAGTGATATAGAGTTCTGCCGCCGCCCAGAAAAACTCATCAGTGACATTATTGTCGCCATAACCACCGGTAGAAATATCACTGGGTTGTGTGTAGTAAATAGAAGGATTGGCTTTCGCCCAGGCCCATGCATTTTCTGCTGCCGACAACATTTGTGCTGACACTCCGGGATACGCACTTTCATACTCGGCAAATACACGGCTGGCAACTGCCATCACTGCCGCAAAATCCAGAGTAGCGGCTGTGGCTTTTTGTACAACATAGCGATCAGAATTATCGGCCGCTGGCATCACAAAACCACTGAAATTTTTACTCGTCAGTTTGTGATAAACACCGCCATCGTTCGGGTCTTGCATGGCTAACATCCACTCAAGATTCCACATAATTTCATTCAACAAATCAGGCACTGCATCACTGCTTTCAGGAATATTGAGATTTTGATTTTTAAAATAATCCGGGTAGGCCTCAAAAGCGGCCAACAACGAATAAGTACTGATCCCCGAATTAACTATGTAAAGGTTGTAATCACCTGCGTCATACCAACCTTTGGCTGCTGAAATTACAGTACCTGCAGGACGTAATGCAGTAGAAGCAGACTGATGCACATAAACTGTTGTACCCGGATGACCCGCCGCACGCTTGTAAACACCCGCGTGAGTTTCAAGTAATTCGGTACTGGAACGATTGTAATAAAAAGCTTTAATCGAGGCCGCATTCAATGCGTCGTAAACATTAGCTGCAATTTTAAAGTTAGCGGAAGTTTGAATACCCTCAACCTGAATTTTGTAATCGCCTGCAACAGTGACTGCAGAAAAATCCGCTAATTTAACAGTCTCACCTGATGGCGCCCAGGATTTAGCCTCTGATAAATTCCCTGTCAGCACCACAGAATTATTGCTGGTATTAATCACCGTAAATTGATTAGTGGGCACATTGGGAACTACTGCCAACTTTTCAGAATCAGGCTTAAAACCCAGCTGATTTATTTTGATCAGGCCGGTCGCCGAATTAGATAAAGAACTGGATGAAGCACTTGATGAACTGCTAACAGAATTCGGGATTGATCGGGTCGATGCTCCGCCACCACCACTACCGCTGCAAGAAATTACACTGAATGCGAAGATAATCAGGCCTGTTATTGTTAGAAATGGATGATTCATATAAAACACTCAATCAGATGAAGATTCACTGATTGTAGTAACCCGTCCTTCGAATCACCATTCAATTTTCCCTAACAGGGGTAAAGAAGCGCTAATTCACGATGATTAACTGAAAAACTCCGCCAGAGCCACTCCCGGTTCATCAGCCCGCATAAAAGCTTCTCCAACCAAAAATGCATTTACATTTTTTGCTTGCATGGCTTTCACATCGGCAGGCGAGAGAATTCCACTTTCTGTCACAACGATTCTGTCTTTGCCGATTTGTGGCAACAAATTGTAAGTGGTATTCAGGGTGACATCGAAGGTGTGGAGATTGCGATTGTTGATGCCGATTAATTTATTCGGTAACTCCAAGGCAATTTCCAATTCCGCTTGATCATGAACTTCAACCAATACATCCAAACCAATTTCATGGGCGAGTTGGTTTAATTCTTTGAGTTTTGTTTTATCCAAAGCGGCGACGATTAATAACACACAATCAGCACCCAGTGCTCTGGCTTCATAGATGTGGTATTCGTCAACCAGAAAATCTTTGCGAATGACAGGCAAGCTCACAGCGGCGCGCGCTTGTTGCAAATAGACATCAGCGCCTTGGAAAAAATCCACGTCAGTTAAGACGGATAAACAAGCTGCACCGCCTTTTTCATAGGAGACCGCAATTTCTGCCGGATTAAAATTTTCGCGAATCACACCTTTGCTAGGCGATGCTTTTTTAATTTCAGCAATAACACCTGCTTTGCCTTGTGCAATTTTATTTTCGATAGATTTAACAAAACCACGAGCTGCAGGTTGCTCTGCGACACGAGATTTTAGATCATCAAGAGAGACAGTTTTTTTTCGCTCAGCGATTTCCTGCCATTTGCGATCAATAATTTTTTTCAAAATTGTGGGTGTATCAGACATAAGCTTTTCCGTAGGTTGGGGTGCAAACCCCAACGATTTTTTAATCAAGATCGAATGTTGGGGTTTGCACCCCAACCTACAGTATTATTCGATGTAATTTGTAAACGCAGCCAACTCATTAATTTTTTCACCAGCCAAACCGCTGGCAATCGCGTCGCGCGCCATTTCGACACCATCTTTCATAGTGTTTGCAACACCGCTAACGTAAATTGCTGCTCCGGCATTTAACGCGATAATATCGGCGGCTTTTTTACCAGCGTCAGAATTGCGTTTACCCAAAGCATCTTTAATCAAGGTTAAAGATTCTTGGGCACTGGTGACGGTCAAACCAATCAAACTTTTTGAATCAATTGCAAAATCTTCCGGCTTTAAAAAATACTCAGTCACTTGGCCATTTTTTAATTCGGCCACGCGAGTTTCAGTTGCCAAACTGATTTCATCCAAACCATCTTTAGCATGAACTACCATCACATGTTCGCTACCCAAACGCTTCAAAACTTCAGCCATGGGTTTACACAATTCACCATTGAACACACCAATCACTTGTCGTTTGACTTGTGCAGGATTGGTCATTGGGCCGAGCATATTAAAAATAGTGCGTAGTGCTAATTCTTTTCGTGGGCCAATCGCGTGTTTCATCGCACTGTGATGTGCCGGTGCAAACATAAAACCCACACCAATTTCTTTTACACAACGTGCAACTTGTTCCGGTGTGATATTTAAATTAATTCCTGCCGCCTCCAACACATCCGCACTGCCAGTTGAACTGGAAATAGAACGATTACCATGCTTGGCAACTTTGCCACCCGCCGCCGCAACCACAAACGCACCAGCAGTGGATACATTAAATAAATTGGCACCATCACCACCGGTGCCACAGGTAT
>CAMLRJ010000046.1 GCA_946482345.1 uncultured Cellvibrio sp. | reverse complement strand
TTTGTTGTAATGCATCGCGCATTTCATGTTGCAAACTGAATCGCTGTGCAGCTGTGGATTGCATTTCCGGATCAAAAAAGCGAAAGGTATTACGGCCTGTCGCTTTGGCGTGATACATGGCCTGATCTGCTTGTTTGAGAAGTTCGTCGATAGGTACAGTGGTGTCGCCAAATAAACAAATGCCGATACTGGGCGTATTAAAATATCCCTGATTTTCTATTTCATATTCTGCATTCAATTGCGCCATGATTTTTTCAGCGACTTGCTGGGTTTGTGTGGCCGCCTCTTCACGCGATTCACTTAAACCTTCAAGCACGACCACAAATTCATCGCCGCCCAATCTTGCAACTGTATCTTGTTCGCGCACTGAATCGCACAAACGTTCTGCAACGGCAACTAATAATAAATCACCCACATGATGGCCGCGGTTATCATTGAGTGTTTTAAAATCGTCAAGATCGATAAATAACAAAGCGCCTTTGGTGTGTTGGCGCAAGCTGGTGGTTATAGCGTGTTCCAAACGATCCTGTAATAAACGGCGATTGGGCAAATGTGTCAGCGGATCAAAAAACGCCAGATTGTGTATGCGCTCTTCATTTTGTTTCAGTTCACTGATGTCTGTTAATGTGGACACATAATGAGTCGTAATATTCAGTTCATTTTTTACAGCGGTAATGGTCAACCACTCAGGAAAGACTTCACCACTTTTGCGGCGATTCCAGATTTCACCACGCCAACTTCCCGTTTGGATAATCGATTCCCATATTTGCGCATAAAAATTTTTATCATGGCGACCGGAGGATAATATTCTTGGATTTTTTCCAATCACATCTTCTGCGTCATAACCCGTTACTTCCGTGAAAGCATTGTTGATGCGCAAAATGGTTCCATCAGGATCGGTAATCATCATGCCTTCGCGTGCTTCAAATGCTGTCGCTGCCACACGCAATTCTTCTTCTGCCATTCGGCGCTCGGTAATATCGCGAGCTAACACCACAAAACGCGGCCCTGATGCTGACTCAGTTGTTTTGCGTGAAATGGATAATTCAAATGTTGCCATGCCGCGCGGCAATTTCAAGCTGTAATACTTTCCTGATGAAATACCATTTTGTAATGCTTCATGCAATGCTTTGTCCACCACATCCACCGCATGGGGCGGTAAAAATTCGCGGAAATTTCTGCCCAAAAATTCATTGGGCTGCACAGTCAACAATTCAAGTCGATTGGTGTGATAACCATGAATGATTCCCGTTAAATCAACATCAAATAATAAATCGGGAATGGCATCGAGCGTTGCTTGTAATTGAATTCGTGCATCCATTACTTCGCGTGTTTGATTGGCAACCGCTTCCTGTAAATTTAATTTACGTCGCTGCAGTCTTATCATTAAATAAGTTTGATAGGACAACAACATGCTCAACACCAATGCAATCAAAATTCCACTGGTAACTTGCCAGTAATCAATCCAGCCTGCTTGTGGCGCTATGCTCAATACCCATTTGCCATTAGGAACATCAAATGTTTTTTCAACCGGATCTATCAGATATTCCTGCGCGTTAATGGCAATCACTTGTTGCTGTCCGGTTTGCAAATCGATACTGGATAATTGATAAGCTATGGCATCCGATTTAAGTTGGTGCATATTGGCGTTTTCCAACAATCGATTGATGCGAATAATCACATTGGTAAAGCCCCAAAAATATTCGCCGGATTCGTTTTCAAGAAATACCGGTAAACGCGCTACAGCACCCAAACCGCCTTGCACCAGATTAACCGGGCTTGCCAGAGTCAATTTGCGGGTATCACGTGCGCGTATGGCTTCTTTGTTTTGTGCAGAATCTTCCAGCTGGTTAAAGCCCACCGACTTTTCATTGCCTTGTAGCGGGTATACCTGGGTGATTATGCCGTTGGGTGAAAGGCTGATGTGGGAAACACTGTCAAAGTAAGGTAGAAGTTCTTTTGCTGCGTCATCAAAGCGTTTTGTTGAGCCTTTGCCCAAACGAACCATGGCAGCGAATGAATAGTTGAGCGTTAGTGCCTGATCCAAACTATCGCGAATTAAAAACGCGTGATTGGTTGCAATATTTTCCATATCGGCACGTTTGGCCGCACGCAAATTCCCTTCCAGTATCCAGATCACCCAGGCAGAAATCGTCAGGCAAATAACCAATACCACCAATGCCGGCACCCCGGGGCGACGAAGTAAAAGTGGCATTGCTGCAGGCATAACAATCCAGTGAAAAGAAATAGGAACCGAATACCTCACTATAGCAAAGAACAATACCTGTCGCTCTTTCAATAACCGGCGGAAAGTGTTTTATCCGCCACCGGGTGTAACCGGCTTTTAATGTGGCTTACAGGCTTGCCATTCAGTATCGGGAAAGCCTGCAGCAAGTCCAAATGCCTGCTCAATTAAAAAATCGATTTTTTAACAAATCCGTATCGAATTCTATATTCACCTTTGTGCTGATAAAAGGCAGAAATATATTGATTAAAGCATGAGATAAAAAATCATTCTTAAAATTCTTCTGCGCTCTGATTTTTAACAAGCTTAAAATTTCGATGGGAAAATAAATCCACAGATTTCGATGAAATGGATAGGTTAAGTCGGCTGTGTTGCTATTTTTTATGTGGTATTCCGCAAGCGCATCAACGGCTGTTTGCACATCAGCTTCATTATTGGAAAAAACGTTTTCAATAGCTTCGATATAACAAGGTTCAATAGTGGGAGCGCAATAGCTTAACAGTTGATTGATTACGCACTCTTCTCTTTTATGTTCTCTTGCCAGCCAATATGCCAAATACAGAATACAATCCCTTCCATAAGAGCCTTTCATAGGCCTGATGTTATTGCCCCGGATTTTTTGTTTATAGTCCAATCCTTTTAGAAAAATGGCTTCTGTCTGGTCTATTAATTCTGGAAATAAAGTGATGGTAAAAATATAGAGCAGGCCAATATCTGACTCTACATATGACACAGGCGATGCTTCAAAATTTTCAGACGCGGCAACAAATGTCAGCAAGTCTAAAAGATAGGCATTCGCTAATTTTGCAAAAGTGTCAGCAAACGGATTCGAATTAAACGCCAGAATAGTTTTACTGATTTCAGGCGCAGCGAAACTGGCCAGAGATTGCACTATGGAAACCTTTACCAGCTCTTCCTCTCCAAAAATAATTTCCTTTCGCTGAAAAACTTTTGTTCCACTTTTAATAAAGTGATCTATTTCTGATTTTGCATGGTTATGAAATTCAATCAGCTCCTGATTTTTAGTCAGATCATTTAAAAATTTTTCTTCTTCTGCCAATAATTTTTTTACAGGCATTATTTTGATGTTTGCTACCATACTGATGTCAACACTTTATCCAATTTGCCATTCTTAATAAAAATATCAACAATTCTGGTATCTCCCATATTGGCGGGATCAGCCATCTTTATTGCTTCTGCCGGGGTTACACCCCAACCACCTTTTTGTGCTTTATCCGGGCCCAAGATATCTTGAATAAACTCGGTTGCATTTTTTTGTCTGTCAGAAATCGGACTTACTGTTCCTGTAGTATTTGTTTTGATTTCAAAGAAATCAAATTTTCCGTCTTTACGAATACCTACAAGATCGACTCCATGATTTGAACCGTTTTGAACAGAAATAACTTTTTTGTACTTGCCGGAATTCTCGAGTTGTTCCTTCGCCCACTTTTCTCCCCAGTCCCCGATTCTTTTTTGTTTGCAGTCTAATCCAAGCGGGTCTATTTCTATACTGGAGTTAAATACATAGCCATAGATTGTTGGATTCCCACCGTGTAGGCCAATAGGATCTTGACTGACGTATTGCCCTGCATCGGCATCATAGTAACGGAATCGGTTGTAATACAATCCGGTTTCTATGTCTTCGTACTGTCCTGGAAAACGGAACGGACAAAAATCACGGGCGCCTTTCAAATTGCGTAGTTCGCCCCACACGCTGATGTCGCTTGACCAAACCTGATTGCCATTTTTGTCGAATACAATATTCGGCGTACCAAGATGATCCGTAATAATCGAGAAGTGTTCGTCGCCCACGAGTTTTGCCATAGGCGCGAAAGAGTCAGGTTCAAATAACCAGGTGACAGGTAATTGTTTTGTGCCTTGATTAAATTCTTTTGGTGGCCCTTGTGATTCAATTTGTTGCAGTAACGCAAGGCGCTGATTGATGGCAATTTCTTTTGCTTGATGTTGCAATGATGCGAACGATTGATCTGCAGTCGTAATTTGTGTTTTATATTCAACCCATTCATGTAATGGATTATTGCCGTCCCATACCCAACAGGTTGTTTTGTTATCGAATGATTTTCGAATGCGTCTACCTAAAGGATCGTATTGAAAAATTACTTCTTTTCCATCAGGCCTGACAACTTTTGCCATATGGCCCGCACCATTCCATTCGTAACTCCAAACCTGATTATTGGGTTCAATTTTGCGAATGAGATTGCCTTCCGCATCGTAATGATATCGCGTAGTTCCTTTATTCGAATGTACCGCCAGCAGCTGTCCGGCAGGCCCGTATTCGCGGTCGTTACAGGGAATGGATTTGAAAAGGTTGCCTACAGCATCCGGCATGCGCAGCTCGAAGTTGTTGTCACTGTAGCGAGCTGAAATTAAATTACCGGAAACATCATGTTGGAAAACGGTTTCGCGATTAAATGAATCGATCAATTTGAGTAATCGATTATTCAGTCCCCACAAATAAGTTTTACTGCTGTGCGAATTTTTTCCACTGAAAATTTCATGTTTGATGGGGCGACCCAGTTTATCGCGCGTCCATTTGCTGCGAATACCTCCAGGCAAACTGCGCTGGATTTCAAGGCCTTGCTGATCGCGTTCAAACAATGCTTCGAATTGATTATTGGCGGTGGAAATTTTGATGGCATCGCCTTGGATATTGCGGGTAATCGTTTGATCAAGTCCGAGCGATGAAGTAATGCGGGTACGTAGACCGCGAGCATCATATTCAGATGCTACCCAATTTTCACCTTGAAACTCTTTCAGAATTTGTCCAACGGCATCCAGTTCCCAACGCAAAGTGATGGCATTATTACTGGCTTCAATCAGCTCATCGTCTTTGCGATATTTAAACGTTGTGAGAGCGCCGTCGCTGTGACGCGCTTGAATGAGACGATCAAGATTATCGTAATGAAATAAAGTGTAACGCGAATCAGGACGATTGATACCTACAGTGCGACCTGCAGCATCTTTAATAAATTCACGAATAAGTCCATCAAATCCGGATTCACGAATCAGTTCTTCATTTGCATCCCATTCATATTGGTAAACACGACCATGCTCGTTAATGATGGAAGTGATTTGCTCTTCGCGATTGTATTCAAAACGAATGGTGGTGCCTGCCTGTGTGCGTAAAGCCAGTCTGCCCATGCCGACATATTCCATGACGACTTCGTACTGCTGATCTTTCGCATAAATGATGTTGTCGCCTGCATCGTAGCGGAATGAGCGGCGGTTGCCATCAGCTTCATCAATACCTATAACTCGTTTTAATTTGTCGTAATAAAAACGCCTGATGTTATTGCGACTATCCCGAATGCCAAGCAAGTTACCCAATGCATCATACTGATGAACAAGCTGATCACTTTTTCCATCAGCAATCGTCACCAGATTGGCGTTTTGATCGTAACTGAGTTGTACTACTGTACCGGCACTATCGGTAATCGTTCGTAGCAAACCCTCTTGATGGTGATAAATGATTCGGTAGTTAAGCGGATCGGTTTTACTTATTAATTCGCCGTGCTCGTTGTAAAGATAACGCCATGGGTTTCCAAGTTTGTCCGTAACCTCAATCACATTATCTTTTTCATCGTAAGCAAGACTAATGCTCGAACCATCAGCGCTGACAAGTTTGGTTTTATTTCCCCTCTCATCAAACACAAACTGATTTTTGTAACCCAGCTCATTGGTCTCACAAATAATGTCTGAATATTCGTTATATTCCGTATGACTTTCATGACCAAGCGGATTAATTACTTTATGTGGTAACACACCATTGTGATAATAAGTGGTCACATGGCCTAAAGAATTTTTCACCCAGGTAATATTATTTTCAGTGTCGTAACGAATATCGCGATAATAAATACCCTCATCACCCCAGGTTCTTAAACAACGGGCATGGTGATCGCGTTTGTCGTATTCAAAATAAAAACTGAGACCGCTGCGGAAAGTTTCTTTAATCAATAATTTATTATCGTAGTGATAATGCAAAGGTTGTTGCAGTGCATCATCCACGCGAACCAACATGCCATTGCGGTAGTGGTGTTCAATCGCGCAGAAAAAAGTTGGATTGGTGTGATCGCGTGTAATGTTGGGTTGCGGTTCGGGTAAATAAATCTGGTGGATACGTTCTTCTTCGGTGTAGGTGATACGAATAGGCCGATTACCACTATCAATGATGTGATGCAATTGTCCTTTTTCGTTGTAAAAAAAACGAATCGCTGCGCCGTTGGTGGTTTGCGAAAGTGAGGTCAGCAGTTGATTTTCTTTATCGCCATTGAATGGTGAAAATCGATAACGTTTTTTATCGCTGGTATCCAACGCATAACCTTCTTCGTCGCGAAAGAGTGTCATGCGTTCCTGACGATTAAAACTGGTTTCGTTAATATCCAATGCGGGAAATGCAACGGATCTGCCATCTGCCAAACGTATTCCGACAGCATTATCCATTTCACACAATTTCAAATCGTAACTGTGATGCCAGCCGTGACCCAGTGGGCCATCATAAACAGAGGTGCTGTACCAGGTTCGTTCCCACACCAAAGGCAGTGGCCCTGGCAATGAAAAATCGACGTGATCCGTAAACATTTTTCCGGTGGCAACATCTACCGGGTGACCTGTCACAGTGCAAATACCTTTGTGAACTTTGTTGCGTATATTCGGTGGTACGCCCAATTTGTCCATGGCTTTTTTTGCGCGACTATGAATAGCATCCGACATTTTTTTGAAGCGTTTGCTTTTCTTTTGCATTTTGCGCAATTTTTTAAATGCTTTTCCCAGTGCTGCAAAACCGGCAGTCATGGCCAATGCCATCATGTCGATGGTGGGTGGGCCTCCTACCATCACCGGCATGCCGAGTGGAATCGACATCACCATGCTGGTCGGCAACAACATGCCAAACGATTTTTTCGGTTTCTTTTTTCGCGGAGGCGCAATTAAACCAATGTCGTGACAACTTAATGAAGGCAAGGCTGTGAAGCTTAAAGGGCCACCATCGGCAAGCACTGTGGTGCTGCCCATAAAAATTTCATCTTCATTCATGGGCGGTTTTGAAAAAGGGCCGCCCATCGGAATATGTGGAATGGGTTTGCCTGCGGTACCTGCTGTTGAACGTGGCAGGCCACCGACTTTTACGGTTGAACCGAGAACAGGAACATAATCAATAACATCAAAAACCAGTGAGATGTGCGGATGTGGAATAGGTACAGGGCCAGCAGGTGGAATCACCAGTATGTGAATATCAATTCCAATGACGGGATCAAAATGTTTACTGATCAGCATGTCATGGCCTCAAGTTGTTGCTGCCAATCCTCGCCGAGTAATTCATTAAAACGTTGTTTGATATGTTGATCGATTTCTTTATTGGGGCTTAATCGCAAGAGTGCTTGTGCAAGAAAAGGCAAAGTTGAACAGGCGCGTTGTTGTGCGTCCATTTTGCTGCCGGTATCCAGGGCTTTTATGCCATATTCCCAGGCAATTTTTTTGTCCTTCGCACGTTCCATACAAAAACTGGCCATGCGCCAGCCTTCGAGTGTCATTAAAAAATCCTGTTGTATGTCGGCCAGTTGTGCGCCCTTGCTGTAAGCAACGGCTGCTTCTTCAAAACGATTGACGCTAAACAAACAGGTGCCTTCGCAAATCAGTGCTTGCAGTTGCAACTTGTTGCAACCGGGAATATTCATCTGTTCGCCTTGTGCTGCAATAATTTGTGCGTGGCGATAATCCGCTAATGCCAAGTCATAAATTTGTAAACCCAAATAACCGGCTGCACGCGTCAGCAATGTCACCACCCACATATCAAACCATTGATGTTGTTCTGCCAATACAATTGCAGCAGCAGACAGTTTTTCCATCTGTGAGCGATCTTGCTTGCCTATGGATTTTTGTAAATCAACAGTGAGTTTGCGAAAGGTAGCGCCCGGTGAGCCATCGTCAGCTTTTTGTAATACAGCTGCTATTGCAGCATTCATGTCTACCGCTGCATTGAGGCTGCACATATGCTGCGGATTTTCGCGTGCGAGTTGCGCCAGTGACGATTCTTTTTCTATGTCAAAAAAAACCAGTTTTAAATTCGCAGGCCAACGATAACGCGCATTGATTTCGCAACACTTGCTCCACCAATCAGTATATTGCTGATGATGTTTAATGGCGGAAGGTGTAATAACAATCACCAGATAATGCACATAATCTTCAAATGCTTGCAGTGCATGTACGCAACTGCGGAAGAGGGCGTTGTACCCTGTGCGGCAATCACTTAAATCCGGTTTATGCCAATCATGTGTTTGATTGGCGGGTGATTCTGTTTCAATTTCTTCCAATTCTGCATCGGCAATGCCTTCAGCAATCATCTGGTTCATTTCTTCTGCCAGAGCGTAGCTGTAGGTTTCGGCGGAAATAAATTCAGTGTGTAGATGAATAAACAGCTCCGGATTTTTTTCATCCAGTTGTTCTTTGGTTTTGATAAATCCCAATCCCAGTTGAATATCATCAGGTGAAAAATGCCAGCGCAACAGGGGTAACTTGCTGCTGATAAATTCTTCCCATTGTTCATCCAGCTTTTCCATTTCACGCTGGATCGGATTGGCCTCACTCATGATTCTTTTTTCTATAAGCTGAATTAATTCAAGTTAATTATCGGCGCGCTGATACTGACACTGGCATCAGTAATTTTGATCGAGCTGGCACCCTTTGACAGCGTAATACCTGAGCCATCCATAGAGATGGTTGCACCGGCAGCTGTTAAATTAATACTGCTGGTTCCCGTAATAGAAACATTAAGTGCTGACGTTGTTGATGCATTGGTAATGACAAGATTGTGTGAAAGCGCCGTAATTTCCTGGGCCCCTGTGACATTCATATTTTGATTGCCGCTCACAATAGTTTCCTGATTTGCACCCACAGTAATTTTTTGGTTCGCTGCGATATTGGCTTCCTGATTAGCGCCAATAATTAATGTCTGGTTGCTGCCAATATTGCGCAGTTCAGTTGCACCAATTGTTTTCTCTGCTTTGCCGGAAGTATTTTCCGTTAAATCACCTGACACAGTTCCAGTGCGATTACCTTTCACTGAATAGTCATGGTTTCCCTGAACTGACGAACTCGAATTTCCCATTACGCTGGCAGTGCTATTGCCTTTGACGGTTGACGATGAATTACCATCAACATTGTAAGTGGCATCTGCAGTCACAGATGAAGTCAGATTATTGCCAACGGTTGTGTTGTAATCTTTTTTCGCGTGAAGTTTTATTTGTTCGCCACTGCCTGAATCATCGAGTGAAAGTTCATTGGCACTTCCTCCATCACCTTTCACAGAGCGCGATTTCATGCCTGCATAATTTTTTCCTTCCGGCAAACTCACTGGCGGCATATGAGTACTGTTGTAAACACTGCCGATCACCAATGGTTGATCAGGATCTCCATTCACAAAAGTTACAACGACTTCCTGACCAACACGCGGAATATTCAGTGTCCCCCATTTATTACCAGCCCACAGGGTGGCAACACGTACCCAGCAAGAACTGGTTTCATTTTTTTTGCCGTATCTGTCCCAGTGAAATTGCAATTTAATGCGGCCATATTTATCGGTATAAATTTCGTCGCCTGATTTACCCACAACCACAGCCGTTTGCACGCCATCTATTCTGGGTTTGCGGGTTATTGTGGGTGGACGATAAATACTGCCTTCAGGAAAACACACGCATTGATTTTGATATTTTGGTTTGTTTTCTTCTTTTTTTGCATCATTCAGATAGCTGGATTCAAAAGCTTCATGAATGATTTCGGCTATAAAAAAATTCTTTCGATTATCCGCAATCGCTTCATCTGACAGGAGTTTAAATTTTTTACCAACTGCCAGGCTGTGAATATTGCTGTTAGCCTGAATTGATTGATATCTCGCTTCTTCCTGTTGCATACGAATGCGAGTCAGGTTTTGTCCGCGCTGGGTTTCCGAGTAATTGCCGGGAAATTCAAAACGTTCCAACGCGCTATTATTTGCCAATTTAATAGATGTGGGTGTTTGCGTGAGTAAAGACATGCTGGCATTTTCAAAATTGTAATCCGTTTGTACAAAAGCGCCCGAACAATATTGGAACTGGTGTTGCCATTGATTGAAATAGGATTTTTTCCTGCTACCGGAACCGTGTTCTATGGTGCTTTCCTCAAGAAATACAAATGAATCCGAGTTATCAACAATTTGCAGAATATGTTTGTCTGTCTGATGCTCAAAAAAGTAGAACATACCTTCCTGTTCCAGCAAGCGACTGATAAACGCAAAATCGGATTCCTGATATTGCACGCAATATTCAAGAGGTTGGTGAGTTTCCAGCAAGGTAAATTTGAAATCGTGAAATCCCAATTCGGTAAATAAAGTTTCAATAATGGTTTGAACCGTTTGGTTTTGAAAAACACGACAGTTGGTACGTTTATCCAGAAACCAAAACCAGGGCACCAATTCGGCTTTGTAGCCATAGAATCTGTGTTTTTCCATCCCGGTGCGAATAAAACTTTTGACAAAACCGTTGAATGGGCGCGACTGGCCATTGGCATCAATGAATAAAGCAAGATGACTACCGATAATATCTTCAGGAGCGATATTGTCATTATGCGAAAGCAAATCAACATGAATGGAAAATAGCTGTGAAAAAGATTCCTTTACCTGCAAACGCCGCAACAGGAAAAGATCTTTTCCCATGGCTGACTCCACATGCATAAATCGATTGTCTTGTGTGTGTTTGAAAACGCTATCAAGGAGGTTGCTCACAAAAAATCTCCTTTCAATTGAATCAATTGAACGAATAGTACAGGTTGATCTGGTAACAGATAATCCGCTCCTTGAAGGTGAGCGCCATTCTAGCGATTCTGTTGGCAGTAAATAAAATAGCGATGACGGGAAGTGTGACAGGTTAGGCTTATTAAAAGCCTGCAGATAAGTTTGCGTTTAGTACTTCAAATAAATGACAAAAAGAATGGCGCCAAAATTTTCTTTTTTCAATTCATATGAAACAGTTTTGATTTTGTAGCCCGTATGAAGCAAAGCGAAATGCGGGGCTTTTGGGATTTAAAAACAACCCGCATTACGTTGCACTCTATACGGGCTACTTGCTGCGTGCGCCATCATTTTTATCACATTACAGATTTTTCCAACTCTCAAATTCCGAAGGCTTCAGTCCATAGCGAGAAAGAACACCTTCATGCAAACGACGCAATTCATCAATAATTAATGCTTTGAGATTTTGCTGATCTTTATCAGGCACAACATCTTGTATCGATTTTTCAATAAATTTTGATGGGTCGTAAATTTTGTCCAGTACAATTTCGCGTACAGTGTTTTTGATTAGATCTCGCCAGATTAGGCGGAGTGGATTTTGTATGCCATTGAATTCAGGCGATATTGTTGAGTGATTGGAGTTCATAATTGGCGTGA
Organism: uncultured Cellvibrio sp.; assembly: GCA_946482345.1. The sequence continues at coordinate 1,063 of CAMLRJ010000046.1, read as the reverse complement.
TTCCTTTATGGATTGGCGCAGTTATGGCGCGATTATTGAAATTGCGACAATTTCTAATAATTATTAGCTTTCTGGTTTTGATCTATCAATATCTAAAACAAAAACAGCAACTCGGCCATCCTTTGTACATTGGTTGTTAGCAATTAGCATCTCTTTCAGTTCGTTAGGCGTTTTAGGATATAGACCGTTTTTGCCCTTTAACTTTTTATTTGAAGGTACCTGATTTCCAAACCAAAGTACCAGATAAATCCCTCTTTTTTCTGCGCGCCAATCCTTAGCATAAAGTCGATCAAGCTGTGAATCAGCTGCAGTCCACAATTCTTTATGCCATTGACCTTTCACTTCAATTGGTAATCGGAGTTTGCTTGTTGAGCATGTAAAATCGACTTCTTTATCGTTAGCCACATGAGTTTCAGGAGTAAGCTCAATATAATCAGCAACTTCTTGACGTAGTAATCCAATCAGATAGTCGCTGCACCTTTCTTCTTCATAGGGAATTCCTTCATCATCAAAAAAACCTCTCCATGAATCGATATCATTGCTATCAACGAGACTTTGAACGATTTCCAATTCTTCGAGCATAATTTCTTGCAAGTCCGACACAGATACAGGTGCTGCATCAGAAATAACTGCCTTGATTTCTTTTATGGTGGACGTTTGATACGTCGCTTCCACAAGTTTTTGCCTTTGTTCAACTGCTGTTGATTTTATTATTTCTGTATACCCATCTGGTTCTGCATTTTTCAACTTGATTACAGAATTAATTGCATTTTCATCTATAAAATGACCAAGTACCTGTATTAAGTGGAAAATGTAACTGCTAGCGTCTGAAGGATTTCTGTCGCCTGATGCTCGCGTGAATGGTGTTGCAGGCCAAACTTTTCGGAAAGTTGAAATTATCCATTCAATCTGACTTGGACCAAGAGGAATTTTTAACTGAGTATTCTGTCTGCGGTATGTGTAATCTCGTAAGTGCCAGATTAAATCCTTTTCAGTTGTTGAATTTTCAAGTCTTAATCTGGTTTTTTCAAAATCGATTATGATTCCAATCGCATCTATAGTA
>CAMLRJ010000045.1 GCA_946482345.1 uncultured Cellvibrio sp. | reverse complement strand
ATAGCGTGCGTGTCCCTGAATACGGCGCATGATTACCTGGCCCCAGGCATTAAAATGGGTTTCATCCCCGGCACAGTGGTGGATCTCATCAAATACCACCAATACCCGATATCGCTTCAGCAACGACCAGAATTTTTCCGGTAAATTAAGCATGGCCTGGTAGGTCAATGAAGTTCCGATATCACCAAACTTACCATCAAACCCATCAGACAATTGCTGTCCAAATGTATTCTTCAAACCTTGCGCGATAGTCAATGAAGGCGAAAAACAGAGGACAAAATCGATTTGTTGCAGCTCAAGCAACTGCTTCGCCAACGCTGATGCCATCAACGATTTACCCGCGCCAGGCGTTGCCAGACAGAGAAAATGTCGGCATCCAGCCTGATAGCGTTGTAATGCTGTATCGATGCATTCTTGCTGCCAAAAGCGAAGCTTCATGAACCGCCGCACTCAATTAGCAGTCGTCTAAGTACTTCAACTTCGGCAAGTTTACTCAATGATTTTTCTCGATATTCCATCTGCATGCTGCTCAGTTGCGGTCTCAGCTGTGGATAATTCTGAATTTTTTGTTGACATTGATCAGCTGCACTGCTGGTAACCCAGAGGTCACGTTCTGCCCGGGCAAGGTCATCTCGGATCTGTGCTGCTAAACCCCCCGCATCCGAAACATGGGATATTGGCTTATCTCTTTCAAAGGATGCACGTAACAAATCTGTTTGTTGATAAACAGCAGTTTGATCAGGCGAGTGCTGTCTGGTCAGGTAGCCTTTTTTAACAAGTCGATCGACCACCCGATAGAGCGATTGATAAATAGTTTTACTGCTTTGCTGTGGGAAATTCGGTCGAAATGCTTGATGTAAATCCGCAAACGAGAACTCAGAAAAACCATTAGCTAGCAGCGATTTAACGACGAGCGTCGGAGATAACTGCTGATCCGACAATTGATGCATGGGAATGTGTACCTTAACAAGTCACTCTCATTAGGGAGTGACCGAATGAACATAGAAAAGCTGAGGTTACCTAAGTATACTCCTTTTGGTATTCCTCCGACAATCACCACACTTTGAGCTAACTACATGAAATCGTGTTGCAACTTACCCCATTTACTATCCGGCTTAAACAAGCGAGGAAAGCAGCTGGTATCAGTCAAGCCGAGCTGGGGTTGCGTATTGGCTTTGAGGCAGGCTCTGCGAGCAGCAGAATGAACCACTATGAAAAAGGCCGGCATCTGCCTGATTTGGAAACGATAAAAAGGATGGCGAAGGAGCTAAACGTTCCTTTGGCGTACCTTTTTTGTGAGAGCGATGACGAAGCAAGACTCATCGCAATGTTCGGTCAAATTACAGATGAGCAGAAATCCCTGGTCTTAAAATTCCTCCAAGACCAAATGAACACCTCAGACTCACCCATCGGCAGATAATCTGCTCACAAATTTCAGGAACTGTTAGTCGTACTAACTCTTTTTGTATTTGGTTTTACAAAGTAATAAAAATGCAGAGATTTGCCTTTTTCAGTGTTATCTTACTGAAATAGCAGATATTTATATTTCTAAGGTTTGAATTTGTTGCATCAACGACTCGCTTGGGCCGCAACCGCTCTTACGGTTTCCATCATGTTTTTTTCGATTATTTGGGTACAGCCGTTGCTTGTCGGCTTGCAATCTAGTTACGTTTTGGCTGGAGGGATTGCGGCCTCCATTGTATCGCTGGGTGTATATAGGCTCTTGGCTGAGGCACTCATGTTACTTTTCAAACAAAGTGTTAAGTTGCGAGCCATAGTTTTAGGCAAAGCGTTTTTGGAAGGGACATGGGTCGGACATTACACGCGAAGTGACAAACACAGATTTACTATCGAGTTTATCGACCAGTCGACTGGTAATACGGTGATCCTGGGGCGAGAATTTGATGAATTTGGGAAGACTCGTGCTCTATGGGCATCGGATTCCGTATCTATAGATACCGTTCATATGCAACTTGTCTATTCGTATAAATGCACTGTATTCGAAAGAAAGCACGTGCAGGAGGGGCTTGGCGTATTCAGAATGGTTCAGCAATCAGCTGACAGTGCGGCTCAAAAATTAGATGGGTACTCAGTTGATCTTATTGATGGCGATCGGGATCCAAATACGGAACATAAGGTAAGTGATAGTATCATCTCTGATGAGAATGCCCTCAACGTGGCAAGACAAATTTTCAAAGTCACATCTTCTTAATCTCATTGATTTAATGAGCGAGCGCGATTTATTTTCGGAGATTTGGACTTAATGAACACCATACCTTTTAGTGTTGATGCATTGCTGGTTCTTATTAACGAAACATGCGCAAAGCTAATTAAAAACAGTAACTTAACCCTTATTGTAAAGCAGCAACCTGTAAAAAAAGAAAACATCAGCATCACAGGAGCTGAAGGAACGCTTTGGTTACAACTTTCTCCACACTGGTGCGATATCGGGATGAATGGAACACATGAATCAAATCCCAGACTCCAACAGATGGAAACGATGTTCGGTCGCTCATGCGATGGCTATAAACAGACTAAACCTGAACCTCATCAACCGTTTTGGCGTTGTACGACGACCAAAGAGCTGATGCAAGCTATCCACTTTTACGCAGGTAGTCTACGCCAAGGAGCAGAAAACAATCTCTATCCTGATGAAATTGATTCGACAGAACAATTAGTTGAAGGGCCCACAACATCAGTGTTGGTGAATAGATTTGAGAGAAACCCTGAAGCAAGAAGGCAATGCATTGAATATCATGGAACCTGTTGTAAAGCCTGTGGTTTAGACTTTGAGAGGGTTTATGGGTCCATAGGGAATGGATTTATCCATGTGCACCATGTAGTACCAGTAAGTCAAATCGGGATCGAGTACGTTATAAACCCATTAACCGATTTAGTTCCGCTATGCCCAAATTGCCATGCGATGGTGCATCGATTTTTGCAGCAAAATCCGGGCACAGAGGAAAGTGCTGTTGAACGACTAAAGCAATTACTCGCAGTATCTACTGTTCGGTGAGATTCGTATCAGTTTAGGGGCAAAATCCTTCCGCAATTCTTTAAAGAATTATCTTTATAAAACGCATCCTAAGGCGCTAATCTTTGCTCAACTCAAGCGGAGATAATGCCCATGGCAACCACTAAAATCACCATTAAACTAATCGACCAGCTCAACATCAGATTGAATGAGCAATTGGATGCAAGTTTTATGAAGCGCGATAAATTTATCGCTCATCTAATTGCGACTCAACTTACAGACCTCGGTCTAGCTTTAAATGGTCGCAAACTGTCACCCAAGGCCAGAAAGTATATTTTTGACCACCTGAAGCGAGCGGGAACCAAAACGGTAAATCTGGTTGTTGAGCAAAGTCTTGCCGATAAATTGAACGAACTGGTCGAAAAACATAATCTGATGCGTGACGCTGTAATCAACAGAATCATTTTTTTTGCAATTGCCAATACGTCTTTCTACCGAAATGCCGGAGTACCAGAGACCATAGATTCGTTAACCCATGAGTTCTTTGTTCCTACGGTTCTGCCAATTTCACCGATTAAAGCAATTCAAGAGCTCTTACATGACCCTTTGCTTTATGTAAAAGAAGCTTTTGCTGCACAACATGATGAAAGCATCTTTACCTATGATTTTTCACATTTAAAGATCAACGGCGTCAATCCACTCTGTTTTAGCTGCTTTATCGAGGAATCTTCCGTTCCCGGCACCAAAGCATACAAAGAACAGCAAAGCCAAATCGATGCCCTAATGAGAGAGTTTTTCCCCACTGCAGCGGAGACCGAAAATGCCTAACAACCACTTTGATACCCGTGTAAAACAAAGGGCCATCCCGCCCGCGATTTTAGATTGGCTGGCAAGTTATGGCGAAGAAGCGCATGACCATCGCGGTGCTGTTGTTCTTTATTTCAGTAAACGCAGCAAGCGTCTTTTGGAACAACAGCTGGGCAAGCATTTTGTGCAGCAGAACCAAAGGTACTTAAATGCTTACATGGTTGTCTCTACAGATGGCAAGTTAATCACAACGGGCTGGCGAACAAAAAAAGTCTGGCTGCATTGAAGATATTGCAAACCGATTACCCAAAGAATTTACATATTGGTGATAGCGTATCGCATGTAGCTGAAAGACCTGCCCACAAACCATACACATAATCCAGCCACCCCTTCGCCAACTCCGGCATACCTGCTAAGGTATGCCGGTTAAATACCAAATTTCGCTCCAGCGCTGAATCGTTGCAAAAACAATCGCCAACCCAATGGCCACAAACACCAACCGAATCAGCGCTACTGAGCACCCATTAAAGGAATAATCCACACCATGGCAATCAAAAAAACCGAACTCTATTCATCTCTGTGGGCCAGCTGTGATGAGCTGCGTGGTGGTATGGACGCATCGCAGTACAAAGACTACGTGCTGACCATGTTGTTTATGAAGTACGTGTCGGATAAGGGCAGAAACAACCCTTATGCCATGATTGATGTGCCGGATGGCGCCAGCTTTGATGACATGGTGGCCTTAAAGGGCAAAACCGAAATTGGCGAAGGCATCAACAAAATCATCTCCAAACTGGCTGAAGAAAACGATTTAAAAAGCGTCATCGACATTGCCGACTTTAACGACGAAGATAAGCTCGGTAAAGGCAAAGAAATGGTCGACCGCTTAACCAAGCTGGTCGGTATTTTTGAAGGCCTGGATTTATCGGGTAACCGCGCCGATGGCGACGACCTGTTAGGCGATGCCTACGAATACCTGATGCGCCACTTCGCCACCGAATCGGGCAAATCCAAAGGCCAGTTCTATACGCCATCCGAAGTGTCGAAAATCCTCGCCAAGGTGATTGGCATCGACGAGCACACCTCACAGGAAGCTTCAGTCTATGACCCCACCTGTGGCTCAGGCTCTTTGCTACTAAAAGCCAGCGACGAAGCCCCGCGGGGCTTATCTATTTTCGGTCAGGAAATGGATAACGCCACCAGCGCTTTAGCACGCATGAACATGATTTTGCACGACAACCCAACCGCGAAAATTGCCAAAGGCAACACGCTGGCTGCGCCTGAGTGGAAAGATACCAACGGCGAGCTGAAGACCTTTGATTTTGCCGTCGCCAACCCGCCGTTTTCTAATAAAAACTGGACTAGCGGTATCAACGCCGAACACGACGAATTCAAACGCTTTACCTGGGGTGTACCGCCCGAGAAAAACGGCGATTACGCCTTTCTACTGCATATCATTAAAAGCTTAAAAAGCACCGGTAAAGGCGCGGTCATTCTGCCGCATGGCGTGTTATTTCGCGGCAATGCCGAAGCCCGCATCCGTGAAAACCTGCTCAAGCAAGGGTATATCAAAGGCATTATTGGGTTACCGGCCAACCTGTTTTACGGCACCGGCATTCCGGCCTGTATTATTGTTATCGACAAAGAAACCGCCGTAAGCCGCATGCTGAAAGATGCTCAGGACCTGAGCAAAACTGAAGGCGGCATTTTTATGGTCGATGCCAGCAAAGGCTTTGCCAAAGACGGCAATAAAAACCGCCTGCGCGCGCAAGACATCCACAAAATTGTCGATGTGTTTACCAAGCAATTGGAGCTCAAAGGCTATAGCCGCTTAGTCAGCCTCAGCGAAATCGCCGGCAACGACTACAACCTGAATATTCCGCGTTATATCGACAGCAGCGACGGCGAAGACTTGCACGACTTATCCGCCCATTTGGCCGGCGGTATTCCAGAGCGTGACGTCGCCGCACTCGACAACTACTGGCAAGTGTTACCCAGCCTGCGCGACAGCTTATTTGCACCGCTGCGCCCAGGCTATCTCAAAGCCAAGGTCGTTGCGCGGGATGTAAAAAGTACCATCTTAAACCACAGCGAATTTACCGCCTTTGCCACTATAGCCACAGCACCTTTTGCCAATTGGTTTGCAGAAGCCAAGCTCGATAGCATCGATGGCAGCGAACTGCCCAAAGCACTAATTGAGCGCATCAGTGAAGCCTTGCTCAGTCGCTATGACAATATCCCGCTCATCAGTAAATACGACGTCTACCAGCTGCTGATGGATTATTGGGCCGACGTGATGCAAGACGACGTTTATGTACTGGTGCAAGACGGCTGGGACGCAGGCAAAAAACTGCGTGAACTAATTGCCACCAAAGGCGATGCAAAAGCCAGTAAAGAAGTACCCGATTTAGTCATCGGCAAAGCTAAATACAAGGCCGAATTGCTACCGCCATGCCTCTTGATTAACCGCTTTTTTGCCAGCGAACAAACCAAGCTGGAGCAGCTGCAAGCCGAGCTCGATAGCCTAAGCCAGGAGCTGGAAAGTTATATTGAAGAGCACAGCGCAGAAGACGGTTTGCTCGCGGAAGCACTAAATGACAAAGACAAAGTCACCGCCGCCTCAGTCAAAGCTCGCCTGAAACTGGTGCAGGATGCCGACGAGCGCAACGCCTTAAAGCATGTGCAGCAGCTGTTTGAAAGCGAAACCAGCGCCAAAAAAACCGTCAAAGAGCAACAAGATCAGCTCGACCTGCTGGTATTTAAACGTTACGCCAAACTGACTACAGAAGAAGTAAAAACCTTATTGGTGCAAGACAAATGGCAAAACACGCTGCAAGCCTGCATCCAGGCCGAAATTGAACGTATGGGCCAGCAACTGGCAACACGGGTCAAAGATCTGGAAGAGCGTTATGCCGAACCATTACCGCAGATTAGCCAGTCGGTGGAAGCGTTAAGTGCCAAAGTGGCTGAGCATCTGAAGGCTATGGGTTTGGAGTGGGCGGTATGAGCATTAAAGTCGCAGAGGCACATTCAAGATATTTAGTGGAGAACATATCGAGTGGCGCGCCTGTCGGATATAAACAAACTGAAGTCGGGATTATCCCGGAGGATTGGTTGGTAGAGCCTCTGGAAAATTTTACATCATTTATCTCGTATGGCTTTACGAACCCGATGCCAACTGTTTTCAGCGGACCATACATGATCACCGCTCGAGATATCTCTGCAAGTAAAATTCAATATAAAAGTGCCCGGAATACAAGTATTGAAGCTTTTAATAAACTTCTTACAGCTAAAAGCAAACCTCAAAAAAACGACTTGTTACTTACCAAGGACGGAACATTAGGAAGGTTAGCTCTAGTTGAAGATGAATTGATTTGTATTAATCAGTCAGTAGCGATCCTAAGGCCAAATAGCCGAATAGCTCCATCGTTTTTTCTAGTTTTACTCGAAAGTCCGTTCTATCAAAATCGTATGATTGAGGATGCCGGTGGCTCAACCATAAAGCACATTTACATCACTATTGTAAATAGAATGCTGCTAGGCGTCCCTTCTTGCCAAAAAGAACAAACCGCCATAGCCAATGCGCTATCGGATGTGGATGCGTTGATTCAGGAATTGGAAAAGCTGATTGTGAAAAAGCAGGCGATTAAAACCGCGACCATGCAACAACTGCTCACCGGCCGCACCCGCCTACCACAATTCGCCCACCACCCCGACGGCCGTAAAAAAGGCCACAAACCCAGCGAACTCGGCGAAATCCCAGAGGATTGGGAGTTGATGCCACTTGGTGAGCTCACAGAGCTAATAAGAAACGGTTCAAATTACAAAACTATATCAAAAGATGGTGTCCCTGTTTCACGAATCGAAACTATTGCAAAAGGTTTTATTGATTTTGACAGAACAGGGATTGCCAGTGAGGAAAGCATTCATGCGTCCTACAAACTAAAAGGCGGAGACATCTTATATAGTCATATTAATAGCGTCGACCATATTGGCAAGGTGGCTATGTATGAAAGCGATCGACCGCTATATCATGGAATTAACTTATTACTAATTAGAGTTGACCAAAATACCAGTTCAAACTGGCTATATAGCTACTTGTCATTTTCTCCATCAAGAGAATGGGCTAAAAAAATTGCTAAGCAAGCTGTTAGCCAAGCCAGCATTAATACTAAAGAGTTGAAACAGTTGGTAATTTCAACTCCGGCGTTTGATGAGCAAGAGGCTATTGGGCTTGCTCTCAAAGAGTTTGATCTTGAATTGGAGCTGTGTAAGTTCCGCTTGGATAAAACCCGCCAAATCAAACAAGGCATGATGCAAGAGCTGCTGACCGGCAAAACCCGCTTAGTTAAACCTGCAGAGCCAGCCTGATGAATGCGGAAGCAGCTTGGTTTATCGGATGGGATGTTGGCGCTTGGCACTGCGACAAAGGAGATAGCCGCGATGCCTTGGTAATACTCAATCACCAAGGCAAACTGCTCGGCAAACCTTGGCGCGGCAATTTGCGCAGCTGCATTGCGCAAAGTGAAAGCTTTAGCCAGTGGCTGCACTTAGTTGCATGCTTGTGCGGGCTACAGCTGCTAAGCCAAATGGCGCAAGCGCCGCATGCGGTAACCCTCGCCATTGATACACCGCTTGGGTTTTCCAGCGATTTTGTCGCGTTGCTCTCGGGTGCAGCCACCACCAAGCCATTTAGCAAATTCAGTGAAAACCCATACCTGTACCGCGAAACTGAATTGCTGTTATTTCAGCACGGCTTTAGCCCGCTCTCAGCAGTGAAAGACATGATCGGCAGCCAAGCCACCAAAGGCCTGCATTTCTTACGCAAATTCGGCTTTACGCCAACACCAAACGGCATCTGGCAGCTTAATCAAAGTAGCCAAAACTATGGCCACTACCGCGCCTTTGAAAGCTACCCAACAGTGCTGAAAACCTCAGCCTTGGTCGACCAATACATCAAGCAACTGCGCACCCTAACCAACTTCGACAGCTGGCACCAAGACATCCAAGACGCCGCCTACTGCGCCATCGCCGCACTGCTACAAACCCAACACCCAGAATTAATGGCAGCCCCAGAAAAAGACGTCAGCGCTGAGAGTTGGATCTATGTACCGAAGGAATGTTTATCGGGTGTACGAAAATAGAATTCTTTAAGGTAGGATGTCTGTACCGAAATAGGTTAATGTCATTGTTTTTAAAGTTAAAATTTACAGGGACGTCGCATGTCTAAAAGTTACTACCGAATTATGGCCGGTGCCAAAAGCAGTATGTTTACCGAATGCCGCCAAGATGGATTTATTGGCGGAGATTGGGGAATTGACACTGATTTAACCGGCAAATTGCCGGAAAACTGGCGCGATTTTAACCATCAAATGGTACCGCCGTTTTTAGCCCATAACCCTGACAAATCAAAAGTCGCTGCTGGCCTTGCGATGGGCATGTTACATACGATCTGTAAGGGGATCAGCATTGGCGATATGGTCATTTGCCCTTCCGGAACTGGTAATTATCTGGTTGGTGAAGTGACCTCCGAATATTTCTTTGTGCCCGGTGTGGTGTTGCCACATCGCAGGAAGGTTAAGTGGTATGAGCACACAATAGAGCGCAGCGAAATGAGCGAGGGGTTGCGTAACTCCGCTGGCTCCATTGGTACTGTTGCCAATATCAATAAACATGCCGCAGAACTTGAGACGCTGATCGCGGGGACAAAACCTGCTCAACTGACGCATTCAGATCAGAACGTCGAAGACCCTGCTATTTTTGCCTTAGAAAGGCATTTGGAAGATTTCCTGGTAGCCAACTGGGCGCAAACTGAGCTAGGTAAAGAATTTGATATTTATGCTGAGGATGGTGAAACCATTGGGCGCCAATACAATAGCGACACCGGGCCCATTGATATTCTGGCGATCAGTAAAACCGGTAATATCCTGCTGGTAGTTGAGTTAAAACGGGGCCGAGCCAGTGACGTGGTGGTCGGGCAAATTCAGCGTTATATGGGCTATGTCAAAGATGAGCTGGCAGAGCCGCATCAGCAGGTGCATGGTGTGATTATCGCGCTGGAAGACGACCTTAAACTTCGCCGTGCGCTGAGCGTTACCCAAAACATCAGCTTCTACCGCTATCAGGTCAGCTTCAAGCTGACTAAACACCTGTAAAAGTATTTGCCTGTAAGCAGGAGTAATGGATGACTGTTGGTGTGGGATTGGGATTTGTTCCCTATAAATTGCTGAGTTATTTAATAAAGTACACACAAGGACGTTGTGATGTTCCCATCCAAGTTGCTAAGCAACGACTCGATTTGCTCACCAACCATCTTTGCTTTCAAACCTGCACTGTAAGAGGGTGATGTGAGAGATATCGACACCAATAAAATCTATACGTTGGAAGAGCTGCAAAAGCTGGATGAGCCTGAGCTGCTTGGGCTTTTAAGAAAATATTGGGGTTATGCCGAAAACGAACCATTGATGATTACTGGTAGGCTCATCGAGCGGAATACGCTCTTTTTTATCGAGGATATCTGCCACGCCAGTACCGGAGAGTTTCTTTTTCATCCTTTTTTGCATAAAGGACTGACAGCTTTTATAGGCCCATTTCCTCGAGGGATAAATCCGAGAGGATTCTTCGACGGGGGTTGGGTTCGTGCCATATTAGAACTTTCATCACTTGAAGAGCGTATTAAACAAGGTAACCCAATAGCTCTGAAAGCGAAGCGAAGTAGTATCGCTGTAATGACAGAACTACCAGAGGATTTGATTCGTGTGTTTCCTGCTGAAGGAGCAATACTCGTCGAAAAATTGGTTTTAGACTTTTACAGAGAAAAAAATCGAGAAGAAATTTTTGCTGATAAAGAAGCAGTGATAAGCCAGTTTGAAGCAGAAAAAAAAGCCCAAAGTGACATCATCACAGCCTTAAAAGAACAAACAACGCAATTAACCGAGCACTCTCGACATCTATCCAAACAGATTATCGATGAAGATCTTCGCTATCAGGCGACCAAAAACAATATTGAAGCAGCAGTTAGGCAACAGCAGGCCATGTCCGCCGAATTCCTACGTCGTCAAACATCCATGGAGCAGCAATTGGAAACACTACACCAGTTTATTGAGCAAAAATCGAAACTGCTGCAGCAATTAGATTTGGTTGAACCGGATTGGTTGGGAAATGGAGATTCTACTGCCAGCACGACGAAGCAATCTGGCCACGATTTTTACGACGTGTTTGATGCAGAGCCGACACGTGCTATTGCTTACATCCAAGCATATATGCATAAAAAAGGGATTTATTATCGTAGGAAAGTGCTCGAAGACTTTTTTGCTTTGATTAGTACACATGACTTAATCATTTTGGCAGGTGACTCAGGAGCTGGTAAAACGAACCTGGTAAAGTCTTTTGCTGACGCTGTTGGTGGGAAAGCGATTATTGTCCCTGTGAAGCCAAACTGGACCAGTGCGGAAGACTTGCTGGGTTACTACAACCCGCTTGATAAGAAGTATCTGCCAACGCCATTTCTTGAAGCGATGCTTGAAGCCGCGAAGAATCCCGACACCCCCTATTTCATTTGTTTAGATGAAATGAACCTTGCAAGAGTTGAATACTATTTTGCAGATTTCCTGAGCTTGTTGGAAGAACGTAGCCAGTTACCGGAGATTTCCCTCTACTCGAGCAATGAAGAAGCCCATTTAGTGAGTGAAGCGCGCAATTTCCTGGCGCTCATTGATGATGCTAAAACAAAACTCGACCGGCCCAATGTGACGAGTTTCCTTGATTTACTCCGCGATGAAGCCATCAATGCCAAGCTGCATGAGCTTTGTGGTTTCAGAGAGGGTGACTCCCTACTCAAATATCACGGTCAGTTACGCAAGTTGCTCAGCAGTTACCTGTCGACACCGAGCAAACTCAAATTGCCTGCAAATGTGCGCATCATCGGGGCTATCAACGTCGATGAGACCACTCATTATCTATCGCCCAAAATTCTTGATCGGGCACACATTTTGCGCTTTGCAAGCCCGCTATTATCCGATTGGGATGCGATAGAAGATGAAGTGGAAAACTTTGATATAGATTTAGACGTGCCCGTGAAGTTAACTCCGCAAGCGTTGGGACAGCGTGAGGTGTATCCCGTATTTGACCGTGAAGATCCTTTGGTTATGACCCTAATTCAGTTGGCCAGGGATTATATGGAGCCGCTTGGCATTGAGTTCGGCCTGCGAACCGTTAGGCAGGCTCGTAACTATCAGAAAGCACTTGCTATGTTTGGTTATGACGAACCGCTTGTTTTAAATAACATTGTTTTGCATAAAGTCCTGCCTAAGCTGATGTTCGATGGAGAGAAACTGGGGGGGAATGGCCTACTTAGAAAGGATATTTTGATCAAGCTCCGAGGTTTTCTGGCGCAGCAACTTGGGCCGGCAGCAATAAGGACAGACACAGACTCTTGTATCCAGGAGCTTGATCGTGTCATTAAAGCTGCAGAGGCAAATGACTGGGCTGTCAACTATTGGTCGCGCTAATGTCCAAATTGGAAGTGAAGTATCTACTAGTCAGCTGGGCTGGTCCGGATACAGTCGAAAAGCTGGAGGTCTCCAGAGATGCGCTTGATGTAGAGCTGATCGAGGGGCAATGGCAGGTAGAGACCACAACCTACCCAGTTGACGAATACGGTCAATATCTGAGGGTTGGTATTCGCATCAAAGATGCGGATTTGCAACATCCGCCTTATGTATTGATGGCAAACGGCTCGCACCAGCCTTTGCTGGAAGTCAAAGCGCCAGGGTCAGACGTCAGTTGGTGGATTGAGCACGGCGGCTGGAAAGGGAATGGGAAAAACAAGTATTACGAGAGTGTACTTGCCACTACCGCTGGACGCATGGATGTGATGATCCAGTCTCGCTGCCTGACGATCTTAAACCACACTTTCAATTTTTCAGTGGAAGAGCTTGAATATTATCTCAGCGATTTTAAAAACAATCTCTGGACGCTTATTCTGGAGAGCT
>CAMLRJ010000044.1 GCA_946482345.1 uncultured Cellvibrio sp. | reverse complement strand
TGTTGCAACAAAGCACCCAAACTCCCCGTTGCAGCCGGTGCTGGATTATTTCGCTGTGCTGCGCGTTGTTGATTTTGAGAGGGTGAGCGTTCGCCGCCTTTTTTCGATTCCACTTTTTCGCCGGGTGTGTCATCCAAACGCAAAGATAATGCGATGCGTTTGCGCGCAACATCCACTTCCATGACTTTGGCCTTTACTATGTCACCGGCTTTCACAGCTTCGCGTGGGTCTTTAATAAAATTGTGCGACAGTGCCGAGATGTGTACCAAGCCATCCTGATGTACACCTATATCCACAAACGCGCCGAAGTTGGTGACGTTGGTGACTGTGCCTTCGAGGATCATGCCTAATTTCAAATCGGTGATGTCATCGACACCATCCTGAAATTGTGCGGTTTTAAATTCAGGTCGTGGATCGCGGCCAGGTTTGTCCAATTCTTTGATGATGTCAGTGACTGTGGGCACGCCGAATTTTTCATCAACATAATCAGCCGCTTTTAGTCCGCGCAAGAAAGATGAATCACCGATTAAACCTTTTATATCGCGTGCGTTTTTCTCGGCGATTTTTTCAACTATGGAATAAGATTCAGGATGCACAGCTGACGCATCGAGTGGATTGTTACCGCCTGCAACACGTAAAAATCCCGCTGCTTGTTCAAAAGTTTTTTCACCAAAACGCGGGACTTTTTTCAGTGCCGTGCGTGAATTAAAGGCGCCGTTTTGATTGCGGAATTCAACAATATTATTCGCCAGTGTGGTGTTCAGGCCCGAGACGCGTGCGAGCAATGCGGCAGATGCTGTATTGACTTCAACACCTACCGCGTTCACACAGTCTTCAACCACTGCATCCAGTGAACGTGCCAATTGTGATTGCGATACATCGTGTTGGTATTGACCAACGCCGATGGATTTGGGATCAATCTTCACCAATTCAGCAAGTGGATCTTGCAGACGGCGTGCAATGGAAATGGCACCGCGAATGGTCACATCCAAATCCGGAAATTCTTTGGCAGCATATTCTGATGCAGAATAAACAGAAGCACCGGCTTCACTGACAATGACAGTGCTGGCTTTTATATCGCTGTGTTTTTTCAATACATCTTTGGCGAATTTTTCAGTTTCACGCGATGCAGTTCCGTTGCCAATCGCAATCAAACCCACATTATGTTTTTTGCAGAGATGAACCAGAATGGCTTCGGATTCGGCAATTTTATTTAATGGCGGAGTAGGGTACATCACACAATGATCAACCACTTTACCGGTTGCATCGACTACGGCGACTTTCACACCGGTACGCATTCCGGGGTCCAAACCAATAGTCGCTTTTTGACCGGCAGGTGCAGCCAGTAATAAATCTTTTAAATTGGATGCAAAAACTTTTATTGCTTCTTCTTCGGCTTTTTCGCGCAACTCGCCGAGTAAATCGGTTTCAAGATGCGTGAGTAATTTGACTCGCCAGGTCCAGCGAACGACTTCAGCTAACCAGCCATCGGCAGCACGACCTTTGTCTTTAATTTGCCAGTGATCAGCGATCATGGCTTCACAGGGATGACTGGTTTTGTTTTCCTCATCGCCCACTTTAAAGGTGATGGTCAAAACACCTTCATTACGACCACGGAACATAGCCAGTGCGCGATGTGATGGCACGGATTTGAGTGGCTCATCGTGTTCAAAATAATCGCGGAATTTTTGTACTTCTTGCGAAACATCAGTAATTTTTTCAGCGACACCGCGTGCAGATAATGTGGCTTCCTGTGTTAAAAACAAACGCAATCTTCCGAGCAGTTCAGCGTCCTCACTGAATTTTTCCATCAAAATATATTTGGCGCCGTCGAGTGCAGATTTCACGTCGTTGATATTGTGCTCGGCGTTGAAATATTTTGCGGCTTCTACTTCAGGCGCGAGTGTTGGGTCAGCCAGTAATCCTTCGGCCAAAGGTTCAAGCCCTGCTTCTTTGGCAATTTGGCCTTTGGTGCGGCGCTTGGGTTTGTAGGGCAGGTACAAATCTTCGAGACGATTTTTGGTATCGGCGATTTGTATTTCGTGTTCGAGTTCTGGCGTGAGTTTATTTTGTTCGGCGATGGATTTAAGAATGGCGGCGCGTCTCTCTTCCAATTCGCGCAGGTAGCGTAATCTTTCTTCCAATGTACGCATTTGCGAATCGTCGAGGCCGCCGGTGACTTCCTTACGGTAACGGGATATGAAGGGTACGGTTGCACCTTCATCCAACAGGCCGACTGCGGCACTCACTTGTTGTTCCTGAACGTTTAATTCGTCGGCAATACGTTTGGCAATACTGGGTAGGGTCATAATTATCTCGTGAATAACCTTTTGGAAAAGTCCGACATTATCCCCAAAAAGTAATCCTTCGCCAGACTTGTAATTTGTTGGGATTTGAGGTTTTGGAATTGATTCACATTGACCACCCCACCCCTTCGGGGCACCCCTCCGAAGGAGGGGAATTGAGACAGTACAACTACAAAGTGAGAGATAAAATTCGGCAATATCTGAAATTCCCCTCCCTCGGAGGGGTGCCCCCAAAGGGGGTGGGGTGGTCCAAAAATAAAATCCCCCCACTGAATCCAGAACCCCATCATCCGTGTCTGAGTTGATGAATACAAATGCTACCCACACGAGGATTCCCCCATGTTAGCTCGCAGCTTGTTTGCCATTGTTTGTTTATGTGTTTCATCTTTTTCTTTGGCGAAAAATATCGCCAAAGAATATCCCGTAAAAGATTTTTCAGAATTGGTTGTCACCAGCGGTATATCGGTTGATATTTCACAAACCGGTGAGGAATATTTACGTATTGAAGCGGAAGAGTCGGTGTTTGACATGATCAAGGTGGATCAAACGGATAAAAAAGTCAGCATCTGGGTCAAGAATAGTTGGAAGGTCAGTGATTGGTTTAAAGACAACGATGATTACGGGCAAATCAAGGTGATTGTGAAAGTGAAAAACCTGAATTATCTGGATATTTCCGGTGCGGTTCAGGCCAGTGTAGGCGACCTGAAATCCGATGCGTTCTATTTAAATGCCAGCGGTGCCGCGCAGGGGAATTTTTCAGCCTTGAATGCGGTGAATCTGAAAGTGGATTTGTCCGGTGCTGCCAATGCACGTTTTCAAACATTAAATAGCAAAGAACAATATTTTGGTTTGTCAGGCGCGGCCAATATGGACGTTAAATCCGGGAGTAATGCTGAAATAGTCAAGGTAGATGCCAGTGGTGCCAGCAATATGCGCGCAAAAAAATTAATCGCCAAATCAGCAGACCTGGAAGCATCGGGTGCATCCCATATTGATTTGAGTGTAACGGAACAACTCAATGCGCAAGCATCGGGCGCGTCCCATATTAATTATGTCGGCAGCCCCAAAGCCAAAACCGATGCATCAGGTGCAAGCAATATTAATGGGCATTCAAACGATTAAGGAATCATGATGAAAAATTTTATGTTGGGTTTGTTTATTGTGTTGATTGCAGGATCGGTAAGTGCAAATGAAATCAAATCTCCACTGGCTGTTGTTAATCAGCGTATGTATGCCTACAACCAGCACGATCTGAAACAATTTCTTGCGACCTATCATGAAAATGTTCAGATCTATACCTATCCGGACACACGTTTGGCTGAAGGCAAAGAGCATCTGCAATCCATTTTTGAACCTATGCTGAAAGAAGGAAAAGTGAAAGTGAAGATCCATCATCAGATGCAAAAAGATTCCTATGTTATTAATCACGAAACAGTGATTTATGGCACTGCGGAGACGGAATATGTGTCGGTATATAAAGTTGAGAATGGATTAATTACCGAGGTTAGATTTATCAGGGATTAGTGAGCCGCCCCCCGGCTCGTCCTGATAATCCAGGCCGATTTCTTTGGAGATCGGCCTTTTTTATTGCCCATAAAAATTGCTTGCGCTTAATAAATATAGTGTTATAGTTATATATAACAGTGTATCTAGCAGGTGTTTTTATGTCGCAGGTCTCCCAATTTCGGCTTCATCTATTAAGGGCTATGTATCTACTGATCGTGGTTGGCCTGGCTTTAACCGCGTGGCCAGCAGTGTTATTTCCTGACAATCGTGTTGGCGATTCACACGCAGTCGTGCAGTCCATGCTGGTGGCCTATTCATTATTGAGTTTGCTTGGGATTCGGTATCCCTTGCAGATGATCCCCGTCCTTTTAATTGAAATCATCTGGAAATCCACATGGGTAATTGCCTTTGCTGTGCCGATGAAGATGAGTGTGGGCCTTGATGAATATGCTTCAGCCGTTATGTTTGCCTGCGTAATGGGCATAGTCCTCACGCCCATTTCAATTCCCTGGAAATATGTTTATCAACAATATGTAAAAGCATCAGGTGCTCCCTGGCGATCAACTGCAAAAAATTAATCTGAAAATCAAATTCAATCTGAAAATGAAATAGGGATACAGAATGGCTACAAATTCAAAACATGAACATCCAACAAAACCTGGCTTGCCTTGGCACGCGTGGGTATTAGGTGGAATTTTTCTGCTCTACAGTCTTGCCGCATCTTTTGATAGTGCGATGGGGTTTGTTCAGGGGGATGATTATTACAAAGCCAATAACATGAGTGAAATGCAAATTGCTTTTTTCTCTAACATTCCCTTGTTGGTGAATATCGGCATCACCATTTGTATTTGGGGTGGACTATTGGCGTCTATTGCGTTGCTAATGCGCAAATCGATTTCAACAGCACTATTTTTTATTGCCACTGTCAGTAATGTTCCTTTTCTTGTTTATGCGTATTTTCTGGCTGATGGAATAGCGGCTATGGGAATGTTATGGCTGGCGCCGATTATTATCACCGCTCTGATGGCGGGAATGATTTTTTATTGCCGTCGTTTGATTCGATCATCGCGCTAATTAAAAAGTAATGCACTGTATGAATTTTTTCAGGAATGTATCAGATATGAATTTAACGGCGTGGATGTTAATCACTTTAACCGGTTGGGTTTCAACATCAGTGTTGGCAAATGAAGTGAATATATTGGACCAGGGGTTGGCTGCTTTTGATCAGGGGAATCATAAGCAAGCGGAAAATATTTTTTTAAAGCAAATGGATGAGCCTGATCAAAAAAATCAGGCACTAATCTATTTAAGTTGGCTTCAGTTAAGTCAAGGAAAAACAGAACCGGCGATTGAGTATATTGAGCAAGCTTTGAAAGTTGTGCCTAATACGGCTGAAGAGCTGATGTTGTCCGGCGATATTTATTGCAATCATGCTCAGCGAGCATCCATTTTTAAAGCATTGAAAATGGCAAAAACCTGTATAGCTCAGTATGAAGAGGCGGTGAAGTTAGAGCCGGAAAATGTGGACGCTGTGATGACGGCCATGCAATTTTATTTGGCAGCACCTTCTGTTGCGGGTGGTTCGACTGAAAAAGGTAATGCCTTATTGGAAAAATTGAAAACCTTGTCACCGGAACATGCGTCAACTTATCAGATCGCTGAATTGGATAGAGCAAAAAAAACAGATGCAGCCTTGGTTCTGGCAGATGAGCTGGTTAAAAAAGGTTTTAACTCGGCAACCAACCAATACATGATCGCGCATTTTTATCGTGATAAAAAACAATATGAAAAAGCCTTGCCTTTGTTTGCATCCATGGACAAGTTTTCTGAAACTACCAGAAACCGTTGGTTTATTCGTGACAGCTTGTTACAGCGAGGTGAAATTTTAATGATGGATAACAGGGATGTTGCTCAAGCCATAAAGCTTATCGAGCAATACAAACAGAAAAATAAAAATCCCGGAGACCCCCATTATTTTTGGTCAACCTGGAGTTTGGCCAAGGCTTATAAGTTAGCTGGTAATCACAGCAAGTATGACGAGTTGATCGCGCAAATAGAATCAGAAGATTATGAAGGCAACAAGGAATTTGCAAAACAGTTTGAGAATAGAAAATAGAAACCAACAACCCGATACTGAATTATTATTGTTTCACCAAGTTAAAGGAAATTTGTATGAACTGCGCCATCAAACTACAGCCGTTATTGAGTGGTAATCAGCAAAAAGACGATGAGTGGATATTGATTCAACGTGTGATATTGTTTGCAGATCAACAAGCATTTGCGAATTTAACTTACCCATACCAATCAAGCTTAAAACGCATGCTGGGGCGTTTCAGGTCGCTGGATGCCGCAACGATTGAAGATTTATCACAAGAAACTTTTTTGCGAGCTTATCTTTCTTTGGCTGGTTTTAATGCGCAATCCCGTTTTTCAACCTGGTTGTATCGAATTGCTTACAATTTGACGATAGATCATTTCCGGAAAAAACGAATTCAAACCTGTTCGATTGAACATTCGGAAAATCTGGCGGATGAAGATAACTTTATCGAGTGGGAACTGCAACGCGACCTTGCATTGGCAATGAAGCAACTGAGTGAAGCACAACAGCAAGCGGTATTACTCTGTTATGCTGAAGGCTATTCGCATTCAGAAGCGGCTGATAAATTAAAATTGCCTTTGGGTACAGTTAAAACTCATATAATGCGCGCGAAAAAAATATTGGAAAAATCCATGAAACCCTGGATGGGTACACCTGACACCCAACTGGAATACCAACTGCTATGAATTGGAATGACGATCAACCCATCTACCGACAACTGCGCGAGAAAATCGTCAGCTTGATTTTGTCGGGTGTATTTAAAGAAGGAGACCCTTTGCCATCGGTACGGCAGGTTTCCAGTGACTATCAAATTAATCATATTACAGTGAGCAAGGCTTATCAGGAGTTGGTCGATATGCAACTGGTTGAATCACGTCGGGGAATGGGTATGTATGTGGTGGAAGGTGCGCAACAAAAATTACATCAATTGGAAAAAGAAAAATTTATCAAGATGGAGCTTCCGGCATTGTTAAAACGCATGGAGGACTTGGGGATTGATTTGGATGAATTGTTGTCTGCATTGAAGAAATTGAAGGAAGAATAAAAATGACGCAAATTATTACCGCGAAAAATGTGAGTAAACGTATTGGCCAGCAGCAGATTTTATCCAATATTGATTTGTCGATTGAATCAGGAAAAATCGTGGGGCTTATTGGGCCTAATGGTGCAGGTAAAACAACGTTGTTAAAAGGGATTTTGGGTTTATCCACCTTGGATGGAGAATTGACGGTGCTGGGGCTTAACCCACAAAAAAATCGCGTCAATTTATTAGAGCAAGTTTCTTTTATTGCAGATACGGCAGTATTACCAGGCTGGATGACCGTAAAACAAATGATTGATTATGTGGAAGGAGTGCATCCACGATTTTCAAGAGAAAAATGCCTCGGGTTTTTACAACATTCAAAAGTGGAACAGAAAAAACCTGTTTCAACTTTGTCCAAAGGAATGATTGTGCAACTTCATCTGGCATTAATTATGGCCATTGATAGTAAGTTACTGGTGTTGGATGAGCCAACATTGGGATTGGATATTATTTACCGAAAACAATTTTATGCATCCTTGTTAAATGATTACTACGATGCACAAAAAACCATTTTGATTACCACTCATCAAGTGGAAGAAATAGAAGAAGTATTGACGGATCTTATTTTTATCAATGATGGAAAAATCATCTTGAATGAATCTATGGAAGAAGTAGCCAGGCAATTTATCGAGTTGGATGTCACTCTTGAACAAAAGGATGCGGCACTGGCAGAGTCACCACTGGATTATCGCAGTACTTTAGGCGGGTTTCGGATGATCTACCAAAATAAATCAATAGAACAATTGAGTAGTATCGGAAAAATCAGAAAGCCGGATTTAGCTGATATTTTCGTAGCAAAAATTAAAAGTCAGGTGAGTCAATGAACAATATCAAGAGGAATCAGTTTGTTGCGCAATTAAAGCGGGAGCTTATTGAGTATAAATTTGGAATGATTTATTTGCCATTAATATTGTCAGGTTTACTTACTCTTTTCTTTGTTGGGCTTGCTTATTATTTTATCTTTTTTCGCGAAAAAATGCCTGAATCGGAAACAACATTAAATGGGGTTGTGCTTGAATTTATGTATGCCAACTGTGCCATTATGTTAGTAGTTTATACATTTGTTCTGATTAATTACTTGTTGAACTCTTTATATGATGATCGAAAAAATAAACAAATTTTATTTTGGCGGTCGATGCCGGTAAGCGAAACCGTAAATGTGTTAATGAAAGTGTTTGTGGTTGCAGTTGTGGCGCCGACACTGCTTCTTTGTATCAACCAGTTGGTTACTATATTGGTCGCCATTTTAGGTTCAATATTTTTAATTGTTATAGGCAGTGCATCGCACATTGTTTTTCCAGTGGGTGAGGCCAATGCGTTTATCATTCCTCTGGAAATTTACATGGATAATTTATTGGGTATGTTGTTTATGTTGCCCCTCATAGGTTATTTTCTTTTCGTATCTGCTATATCAAAAAGATTCCCTATGGCAATAGCTTTTGGCGTGCCTGTGTTACTGGTGTTAATTGATTTTATGCTTGGGCGAATTAATTTAACTATAGGCGTTATATCACTATTGCACATCTATAAAGATATGTTGGTCGATATCAAATCTGCTTTTGTATTGAAAGAAGTCTTTGAGTTGCAGAGTGATTTTATAAGGCATCTTTTGTTCAGTTTTGGTATAGGCGGATTGTTTATAGCAGCGAGCATCTGGCTGCGCAATCATCGATATGAGATATAAAGAGAGTTGCCTGTGAATCAGTCATAGGCATGCAGGGGTAACAGGTATTTTTTATAGTCGCGATTGATATTGTGGATGTGATGATTATCGAGTTCAAATAACTGGCGATTCTTCAACGACGCAAATTTAATGCTTTCTGCAAAATGTTGATTCCATAATTTTCGCAGGGAACCGTCGTTGAATGCCATTGTTAGCCCGGATTCCAGGCGGCGTTTCAGATCTTGATTGCTCTTGTTTAAATAAAAGAAGCGCGGAATTTCGTAATGGATTAAAAATGTTTTATCAAGATGCAATTGGTATTGGGAACCAAAAGTTTGATATTCCTGATATATCTCACTGGCGCCACGGCAGAAAAAATCAAAACGGTTGCTAAATAACATTTTGAAAATGTTTTCATAGCTATTGACTTCAACTACACGTAATTGATTCTCTCTGAAAATATAACTTTCTGCCCAGCCTATACCCGTGGCATAACTTTTTTTCTTTAAGTCTTCCATGCTTGCAATTTTTTCTTTGCTTGCCTCGAACTCCGGGCTGACAAAACAAATGCGATAACTGAGTGCACCCAATTCAATCGGAAAGGCAACGTAATCAATCGAAGAGTTTTGGGTTAGTCCGTCTTCATAAGTAAGTTCCATCACCAGATTGGGAAACTTGTTGGTATTTAACAGGGATCGTGCGCGGGCCAAACTAACCTGGGGAATACTTTTGTATTCTATTTGTTCTCCGGGTTTCAGGGTTTTTTCCAGTGCTAATTTGAGTAATGCGGTGTTGTATTCCTGGCGTTTGTCATTTTCAGAATCAGGTGCCCTGTGCATCACGGTGATGACATCAGCGACAGACTCCTGGCACAACAAAATCAGAATCAGGGTTGATAGAGAGTATCTGACAAATTTATGGCAGGCGATCAATTTTCTCATCATAAGAGGTGCCCTCATTTGAGCATCCATATCCTGAAGCAAGGCAATCATGCAGATAAAATTAGTATAAACAGATGTTGTTTTTTGTGCCAGCGGCGAGTGTATTAATTAGTGTAATGATTCATAGGCTTCAAGGGAGAGGAGGTACTTTTTGTATTCGATGTTGATATTCTGAATGCGTTTGTTTTCCAAGTAAAACAATGTTCTGCCTTTGGGTGCACTGAATTTTACGCTGTCGGCGTAATGCTTTTTCCACAGTTGCATCAGGGAGCCATCTTCGTAAGCTGAAAGTAGCCCGGCTTTTAATCGTTGTTTAAGTTGTTGATTGGTCTTGTGCAAGAAGAAAAAACGAGGCATGGGATAATAAAGAAGGAATGACTTGTCATACTGCAGTTGATAAGTTGGGCCGTAGGTGACAAATTCGTTTAATACTTCGCCTATGCCCCGGCAAAAAAAATCAAAGCGGCTGTTGAATAGCATTTTAAAAATATTTTCATACTTGCTGACTTCGACTATTTGAAATTGATTTGCTTTTAATACGTGGATATCAGGCCAGCCGATACCAGTGGCGAAAGTATGGGATTTTAAATCTGCTATTGATTGGATTTTTTGTTGGCTATTAAAAAATTCCGGGCTTACAAAACAGATGCGATAGCTGAGTGCGCCCAGTTCGGTAGGGAAGGGAATGTAATCGATAGATGATTCCCGCATATTATCTTCATAACTGAGAGGTAATATCAGGTTGGGGTACTTGTTGCTGTTCAACAGCGATCTGGCGCGAGCAGAACTTGACGTGGGAATACTTTTGTATTGAATGATTTCACCGGGCTTCAAGGTTTTATTTAATGCCAGTTTGATAAGCTCTGTGCTGTAGTTCAGTCTTTTATCGTTGCTGGAGTCAGGTGCGAGGTGCATGACAACCATGACTTCACTATGACTTTTGGGTGTAAAAAATAAAGCAAAACACGCTGTTAAATAGCAAAGACATAAAAGTATGGTGTGAGAGTTCAACTTTTTAATCATAATTATCAAACGGGTGTAAATTGTGTTTTGGAGCATAGACGAAAAGCGGATTTGCCGTCATCTCATTTTCGGTAAATCATGCACACATTTATCGAATTGTCGTAATAACAAACATGTTTTGTTGATAGGTATTAACAGGTTAGACTGAACGACAGTTGTCAATTGAAACGTTAATTCACAGGAAAAGAAAGATGCCGAATATGCAAAAAATAGTTTTATTAAGCTGTTTGTTGATTGGTGGAATGGGACTGGCCAGCGCGCAGTCAGCCAAGGCTATCAAGCAGGTTGTAAATCCTGAAGCAATTACTCTGGTGAAAAGCCAAAATGATGATCGGCAATATTCAGCATTATTACTTGATAATGGAATGCAGGTTGTATTGGTGTCTGATCCAAGTCTGGAGAATGCTGCCGCATCATTGGCGGTAGGAGTGGGGAGTGCACAGGATCCAAAAAATCAAATGGGATTGGCGCACTATCTTGAGCATATGTTGTTTTTAGGTACAGAAAAATATCCTGAACCCAGTGGTTTTATGAAATATACCCAGGCTAATGGTGGTATGACCAATGCGTTCACTGCATTCGATAAAACCAATTATATGTTTCAAATCAATGCAGCAAAGCTTGATGAAGCTTTGGACAGATTCAGTGATTATTTCAAGAAGCCAACTTTTGACCCGCATTACAGCGATAAAGAACGCAACGCAGTCAACAATGAATGGTCTTTGCAAAAAGCTCAGGATGGCTGGAATTTATTTGCGCTGGAAGGTGTAACAGCAAATCCTGCAAGCCCTGCAGCCAAATTCAATATCGGTAATCTGGATACGTTAAAAGACAAACCGGATTCAGAATTACAAAAAGCATTGAAAGATTTTTACCAGACTTATTATTCAGCCAATATTATGAAGTTGACTTTGGTTAGCAAGCAAAGCCTGCCAGAGTTGAAAGCCCTGGCAATAAAACACTTTTCGGCCGTACCCAATAAAAATGTGAAACTGCCTGAAATCACCGTCCCCGGTTTAACCAAAGCACAAATGGGTAAAGCGCTTCATTACCAATCCATTAAAGACATGAAGGTTTTATTTATTGATTTTCCTATTCAATCTACGCATAAAGATTGGCAATCAAAACCTGATGCCTATATTCATCAATTGTTGACATCGGAAGAGCCTGGAACCGTTTGTAAAGAATTGCGTAATCTCGGATTGGCAAAAAATGTAACAGCACAAATTGATAGTGAAAATTATGGCCCTGATGGTTATTTACGAGTCATGGTCGATTTAACTGACGCGGGCTTGCAACAGCAGGACAAAATTATTGCCGCCATTTTTAACTACGTTGATTTAATCCGCAAAAAAGGCATCAATAAAAGCTATTACACGGAATTCAAAGCCATTGCTGAAAAGAATTTTAATCATCGTCCAAAACCGCAACCCTTGAATCAGGCTGTTGATATCTCCATGGCACAATTCAAGTATCCTGTTGCGCATTTATTGAATTCCGATTATTACTACGGAAAATACAATCCTGGTGCAATCAAAAAGCTGACCAAACAACTTGATAAAAAACGTGCGCGTATCTGGTACGTTTCGCCAGAAGAAAAGGTTGATCAAAAAATTCCGTTTTTTGATGGATCTTACAGAATTGAAAATTTGACTTCAGCTGATTTCAAACGCTGGGAAAAAATTGGCAAAGAATTCAAATTCAATTTGCCACCACTGAATGATCTCTTGTCGAATGATGCTGCCGCTATTGTAGAAAATACTTACAAAAAACCGCAGCAAATTATCAGCCAGCCAGGTGTCGAAGCCTTTTTGGTGCATTCACAACATTATCATCAGGAAGGTAATGCATCGATTGATTTGCAGATGAATGTTAAATTCGTACAGGACTCTATTAAAAATCGTACTATGTCCTATTTGCTAAACGATATTTATAACAAGCAAACCATGAGCCTGGTCGATAAGGCTTCACGTGTTTCACTGCACATATCCAGTAGCATTAATGCGGGACATTCACAGGATATTTATATTTCAGGCTACAGTGCAAAATTACCCTTGTTGTTGGACAAGATGGTCACAGAATATGTCAATTTGAATATCTCGCCGGAAGCATTCAATCAAGCCATTGATTCTTTCCAGCAATCTATGGAAAACAAACGCAAGGATCATGTGTTCAGGCAGTCCTTGTCACAACTGGGACGAATGGTTTCGGTTATTCAATTTACGGATGAAGAATATATTGCGACATCCAAAACAGTTACTCTGGATGAAATCAAGGCGTATCACGCAAGCCTGATAAAAAATACCTTGGTACGTATTCTGGTTGTTGGTAATTTTACTGACGTACAGGTTAAAGAAATGGCGTTAACCGCACATAAAAAATTA
>CAMLRJ010000043.1 GCA_946482345.1 uncultured Cellvibrio sp. | reverse complement strand
ATCCACCATGGAGGCTTTGCCCTGTTGATCAATATGAGAAAATTTCATAACTCGTGACCTAAATGTAAAATATGTTCGGTGATTTTTCGTTATCATAGCAGCCCAGGTTTTTTCGTCACGAATATTATGACTCATTCTATGACCCACCGATTTTGTCTTGCCCCTATGATGGATTGGAGTGATACCCATTGTCGGTATTTCTGGCGGCTGCTTACACAAAAAGCGGTTCTTTATAGTGAGATGGTGACTACCGGTGCTTTAATTCATGGTGATCAAAAGCGCTTTCTCGATTTCAATGCTTGTGAAAACCCATTGGCATTGCAGCTTGGCGGGAGCAATCCCAAAGATTTAGCTTTGTGCGCACGCATGGCAGAAGACAGGGGTTATGACGAAGTAAATCTGAATTGCGGCTGCCCCAGTGATCGGGTGCAGAATAATATGATTGGCGCTTGTTTAATGGCAGAACCGGAGTTGGTCGCAGAATGTATTGCCGCCATGCAAAATGCCGTTTCGATTCCAGTAACAGTCAAACATCGCATCGGTATTGATGATCAGGATGACTATGAAGATATGGCAACTTTTGTGGCAACTATTTCCGCAACCGGTTGTAACACGTTCATTGTGCATGCACGTAAAGCCTGGTTAAAAGGACTAAGCCCAAAAGAAAATCGCGAAGTTCCGCCGCTGGATTACAACAAAGTCATTCAATTAAAAAATGAGTTTCCACATCTCAATATTATTATCAATGGTGGCATTACCAATCTGCATCAATCAAAAACCCTGCTGAACGATTTGGATGGTGTTATGGTTGGCCGTGAAGCTTATTCAAACCCTTATATGCTGGCCGAGGTTGATCAACAATTATTTTCCGTTACAAAACCGGCCATTTCACGCGAAGAAGTGTTCGAGCAATTTATGGAATATTGTGCAGAAAATTTAGCAAAAGGAATTAAATTAAGCCACATGACACGACACGTATTGGGTTTGTTTCAAGGGCAACCCGGTGCACGCAGTTTTAGACGGATTTTAAGTGAAAAAGCGCCAAGAACCAACGCCGGGATAGAAGTTCTTATTGAGGCCTACGATGCGATTAAAAATGCCGGAATTATTAATGGCGGCAATTAACGATTAATACTTTCGTTAACACGATCGCGCATTTCTTTTCCAGGTTTAAAGTGCGGGACGTACTTACCTTCCAGTGTGACTGACTCGCCAGTCTTAGGATTTCTGCCTACACGCGGTGCGCGATAATGCAGAGAGAAACTGCCAAATCCACGAATTTCAATTCGCTCACCTTTTGCCAACATATCAGACATGTAATCCAACAATAACTTCACTGATGCCTCAACATCTTTAATGGGCAATTGATTTTGTTTTTCAGTGATATATTCGATTAATTCTGATTTGGTCATGGTGGTTCCTCTTTTTTATTGCTTGAACAAACGATTGGAAACTGCCAAAACAAAACGGGGAATCTTTGCGGATTCCCCGTTTTTCAAAGATTACTCTTTGCTTTGCATTTGCGCTTTAATCAAATCGCCCAAAGTAGTCGGAGCTGCTGCTTCGGCTGTTTTGGTTGAATGCTCTTTGACTGCGGCTTTTTCATCTTCAACGTCTTTCGACTTGACTGACAAATTGATGCTACGATTTTTGCGATCAACCGCAATAATTTTCGCTTCAACTTCTTCGCCCACTTTTAACAGGTTGCGCGCGTCTTCTACTTTCTCACGGCTTAACTCTGATGCTTTCAATACCGCTTCAACATCGGGAGCCAAGGTGATAACAGCAGCTTTCGCTTCTACTTCTTTCACAATACCTTTAACAACTGCACCTTTGTCATTCACAGAAACATATTCAGAGAATGGATCGGTTTCGAGTTGTTTGATACCCAAAGAAATACGCTCACGCTCTGGATCTATTGCCAACACAACAGTTTCCAACTCGTCGCCTTTCTTGTACTTGCGAACAGCTTCTTCGCCTGCTTCATGCCAGCTGATATCTGACAAGTGAACCAAGCCATCAATGCCACCATCCAAACCAATGAAGATACCGAAATCAGTGATTGATTTGATTTTGCCAGTGATCTTGTCGCCTTTGGCGCAAGTACGAGCAAATGCATCCCATGGATTTTCTTGACATTGTTTCAAGCCGAGGGAGATACGACGACGTTCTTCGTCGATATCCAATACCATAACTTCGATTTCATCACCCAATTGAACCACTTTGGATGGATGAATATTTTTGTTGGTCCAATCCATTTCTGAAACGTGGATCAAACCTTCAACACCCTCTTCCAACTCAGCGAAACAGCCGTAATCAGTCAGGTTGGTGACTTTCGCTTTCGCACGAGCACCTTCAGGATAACGCTTGGTGATAGCTACCCATGGATCTTCGCCCAATTGCTTCAGGCCCAAAGAAACGCGGTTACGATCACGATCAAACTTCAATACTTTAACGTCGATCTCTTGACCGACTTCTACGATCTCACCTGGATGCTTGATACGCTTCCACGCCATATCGGTGATGTGCAACAAACCATCAACACCGCCCAGATCAACGAAAGCACCGTAGTCGGTAAGATTTTTAACAACACCTTTAACGGCTTGACCTTCTTGCAGGTTAGCCAGCAATTCATCACGCTCGGCAGAGTTGGATTGCTCCAATACAGCACGGCGAGACACAACTACGTTGTTACGTTTTTGATCCAGTTTAATAACTTTGAATTCAAGCTCTTTGCCTTCGAGGTGAGTTGTTTCGCGCACAGGGCGAACATCTACCAATGAACCGGGAAGGAAGGCACGAATGCTGGCAACGTCAACAGTGAAACCACCTTTGACCTTACCATTGATAACACCTTTGATAACTTCTTCAGCGGTATGGGCAGCTTCAAGAATTTTCCAGGCTTCAGCGCGTTTCGCTTTTTCGCGAGAGAGTTTGGTTTCACCGAAACCATCTTCAACACTTTCAAGAGCAACCTGAACTTCGTCACCCACTTTCAGTGTGATTTCACCCAACTCGTTACGGAATTGTTCAGCAGGAATTACACCTTCTGATTTCAGACCAGCATGTACAGTGACCCAATCTTTATCGATATCAATCACAACGCCAGTTACTATGGTACCCGGTACCATATCCACTGTTTTCAAGCTTTCTTCAAACAGTTCGGCAAAACTTTCATTCATACTCATGGTATTACCTTCATTGAAAACACAAAGCCGGACATCAGGCTTGTGTATACCGCGTGGCCAGTCATGCGGGTCAGTTAATGATGGGTAGATAGCACCCTCAGGCTGGGGTTGATTGCTACTACCGCTGCGGAAAATCTTTCTCTATGAAAATCAAAGTCGGACAAATCAGCAGGGGCCGAAGATTAGCAGAATGCCCCTTATCTATCAAGAAGTTAGCGTTGTTGTCACCGATTTTCAGGTTTTGTTTAAGCATTTTTCTGGATACAATATTCACGACAAGACTTTAATATAAAAGTCAAAAAGACCATAATTATTACGGCAATCAACCTTTTCGTTAATTTTTACAGGAAAATCACTGTGGCCAGCAAACTTGAACAACTTAAGCAGTACACCGATGTTGTCGCCGATACCGGCGATATAGAAGCCATGCGTTTATACAAACCACTTGATGCCACCACCAACCCATCACTGGTTTACAAAGCGGCACAAATGCCACAATACAAGGATCTTCTTACTGCCTCCATCGCTGCCAGCAAACATTTTACAAATAGCGCCGAACAACTGAGCGCCGCCGGCGACCATCTGGCTGTTGGTATTGGCTTGGAAATTCTGAAAATTATTCCGGGAAAAATCTCCACCGAAGTTGATGCCCGCCTGTCTTTTGATACTAAAGCCAGTATTGCCAAGGCCCACCAACTGATTGATCTTTATGCCAAAGGTGGTGTTGATAAGTCCCGCGTTCTGATCAAACTCGCCTCTACCTGGGAAGGTATTCGTGCTGCAGAAGTTCTGGAAAAAGAAGGTATTAACTGCAACCTGACGCTATTGTTCGGATTCAATCAGGCAGCCGCTTGTGCCGATGCAGGGGTATTTCTAATTTCCCCATTCGTGGGCCGAATCCTGGACTGGTACAAAGCCAACACCGACAAAAAAGAATACACAGCTGAAGAAGATCCAGGCGTGCAATCCGTTCGCCATATTTACAACTATTACAAACAACATGGCTATAAAACCGTGGTGATGGGCGCCAGCTTCCGCAATATTGGTGAAATCGAAGCGCTTGCCGGTTGCGATCGTTTAACTATCAGCCCACAACTTTTGCAAGAATTGGATCAAAGCCAGGGCGAATTGAAGCGTGTTCTGTCACCCGACAACAAAGGCGAAGCCATAGCAAAATTAAAAGACACTGAAGCCAGCTTCCGTTTCGCTATGAATATGGATCAAATGGCTAATGACAAATTAGCCGAAGGTATTCGCGGCTTTGTGAAAGATCAGCAAGCGTTGGAAAAATTATTGAAATCAATGAATTGATTTTTGAACAATAAAAACCCGGAGAAATCCGGGTTTTTTATACAACAGAAATGACTTAATTATCTTCCAGCATGTGCACCAGATTTTTAAATGTCTCGGTGTTTTGCTGATTCAAACTCATCAGGATTTTGTGCGCTTCTATCACACGTTCTTTTATCAACACCTCATTTTGATCATTGCAGCACAGCGATCTGCTGGTTGATAAATCAACATCCAAATGATCGACAATAGTGAATATATCGGCAAATCCCATACTATTCAGAATGCGATTGATACTGGGATTGGTTGCCAGAATCACTGGCGTGATATTGCGCTTTTCCTGCCCGAGCAAAGAAATTTTTGCCATAAGCCCAAGCGTGGTGCTATCGACAGCTTCGGCATCGGACAAATCAAATAAAACCGAAACTAACGCCGGATCTGCCAGCATTGTGTCAATAAACTGATCAAACGATATACAAAACGTAAGACGCACATCACCCATCAGTTTAATAACATAAACCCCTTGGTGATCGGCAACTAATATCTGACCAGGATTCATTGACTTCCTCAATTTTAACCGGGCAATTCTGGCAATCGGGAAATAGACAAAATTGCAATATCATCAGGGTGATTTTCTACCTGATTGATAGCTAAAGTATTGCAGACTGATTCCAGACTGCCAGTCGATAGGGATAATTTTTTGAGCAAATCGGCTTCTTTTTCCGCCAAATCTTTTTTATTGCACAATTCAAGAACACCATCTGAAAAACAAATTAATGCAAAATTTTCCGGTAATTGGCGATGATAAATTTGCCATCTGGCATCCTTGAATATTCCGACAGGTTTTCCCTGGCCTTCAAGATACACAGCAGAGCCCTGCTCGATTAATACAGGCAAGGGCAAATGACCGGCAACAACGTATCGCATTTGTCGTGTCTGCGTATCGATAACACCGACAAAAAGAGTCAAATGATGCCCGACACGTGTTTCGATCAATTCGCGATTAATTTGCTGCAACATTTGCGCACAACCCATCTCAAAGGAGTGATAGTCGCTGAACAAACCTTCCTCTCGCACCATACGGCTCACTACATGCTTCAACCATATGGTGACAAATGCAGACGATGCGCCGTGGCCCGATACATCTGCCAAATAAAATGCAAGATAACGCTGTTTGATTTGTGCGTAATCAATAAAATCGCCACTTAAAAACAGTGATGGAATAATGGCGTGTTCAATCCTGTAACCCTCAGGTGTTTTGAGACCCTTGGGCATTAATCGGCGTTGAACACGGCGACCTGCTGTTTGATCACGCTCCAACACGCGCAGATGTTCACGCAATTCACGATTCGCTTTTTCCAGCTGTTCCCTATAACCGGCATCAGGTATAGCAAGTGCTTTCTCAATAGATGAGAGCAATCTCTGCAGATCCAAATCGGTTTTTTCAAGATAATCTTTTGCACCTGCACGCAATGCAGCCAATAAATCAGTGACATCCAGCGTGTCGGCAAGAAAAATCACCAGAGGGTTCAATTCTTGTTGTTGTGCTTGTTGAAGTATTGAAATAGCAGATGAGTTGGCAAAGTGAATATCAATCAAAACCAGATCAGGTAATTGCTTGAATAAATCCAGAACATCGCCTGCGCTATCAACTGTTACCGAATGACAACCTGATCCCGACAGATCTCTGGACAACCGCAACGCAAAGTCTCGGTCATCATCCAAAATCAAAATCTTCTTACCGGATAGGTTCATTTGATCGATTACTTACTGTCAAAAACTTTAGGGTTGCTTTTTACCATCACGCTCTTGCTTACGTCGCAGTTGAATAAACTCACGCTGCGTCATTTTCTTTTTACGCTCTGCATAAGGATTCTCGTTAGTACGAAATTCAATCCTTATCGGTGTTCCATGCAAATCCAATACTCGACGGAATGTTTTCTCCAGATATTTTACATAATGCCCCGGAATATCCTGAGTTTGGTTACCGTGGATCACGATGATGGGCGGATTATGCCCCCCAGAGTGGGCATAGCGCAATTTTATACGACGCCCTTGAATCATGGGTGGTTGATGCTCACGTGTAGCATCTTGCAATATTCGTGTCAGATAGTGAGTTCCAAACTTATCTGTAGCCGCTCTGAAAGCTTGTTCAATGGATTTATAAAGATTGCCCACACCTGTTCCATGTAACGCTGAAATAAAATGAATGTTGGCAAAATCAACAAACTTCAAACGACGCTCAATTTCATTTTTTACGTATTGTTTGTGGCCATCATCAAGACCATCCCACTTATTCAAAGCAATAACCAACGCACGCCCGGCTTCTATTGTGGTGCCCATCAAATGCAAGTCCTGTTCAACTACACCTTCGCTTGCATCCATCACCAGAATGACCACATTGGCATCACTGATAGCTTGCATGGTTTTTACGATTGAGAATTTCTCAACCACAAGATCGATATTCTTACGACGCCTGACACCGGCTGTATCAATAATGGTGTAAGGTTTATCAAATCGCGTGTAATTGATATAAATAGAATCACGAGTGGTTCCCGGCTCATCAAATACAACGACCCTGTCTTCCCCCAACAAACGATTGACCAGTGTTGATTTTCCAACATTAGGCCGCCCCACCACCGCAATCTTGATTCCTGTTGCATTTTCCGCCTGAAAATCTTCCGGCAGTTCGGGGACATCAGCCAATACTTCTTCCATCATGGACTTCACACCACGACCATGAGTCGCCGTGGTTGGAAAAACATCTCCCATACCCAATTCATAAAAAGGCGCCAATGCCATGTCAGGGTCCATCCCATCAATTTTATTGGCCACCAAAAAAGTCTTTTTGTTATTCACTCGAAGATGTTGCGCGATGATGTAGTCCGCTGCATTCACGCCTTCGCGACTATCCAGAATAAACAACACTATGTCCGCTTCCTGAATGGCAAGAAGCGATTGCCCGGCCATTACACTATCAATGCCCTCTTCTTCACCACTGATACCACCTGTATCTATCACAATAAACCGGCGATTATCGATACAACCTTCGCCATATTTTCTATCACGGGTAAGACCGGGATAGTCGGCAACCAACGCATCACGGGAGCGTGTCAGGCGATTAAACAGAGTGGATTTACCAACATTGGGACGGCCAACCAAGGCAATAACTGGAATCATAATTTCTTCACCAATAGGTTTGGTGCGACCTCTATTAAAAAACAAAACCGGCAAATACCGGGCTAAGCGCAGGAATATCTACCCTTGGCCAGAATATAGAAGCTAGAATGAAAAGCCAATAGTTTCATACCCTTTCACCAACCACTACAGGGATATTGATGAAAACGTCTTTCATTTTAGTTTTTATTCTTTTCTTGAAATTTGATTATGCGCACGCAGAAGTATTCCGATGTTTTAACAGCAGCGGCCAAGCTATATTCACTGACAATAAAAGAAAATGCAGCAGCTATGAAAATAGTAACAACCGGGATGATGTCGAAAAAATAGAAGTGAAAAATCACAACCTTCATTCCCAATTTGGCTCTCTTGTCAGTGAGGAATACTACAACTATGCATTTCGCGAATATCTGCCAATAGAAGGATACTCCATTCCAATCATAGCTGAAAAAAAATTACTGGATACAGCACCAAAAACATTATCCAAAGCTGCTGCGAAACTCTCATCAAATATAGACAAAGCCTGCAAAATTTTTACAACCAGTATTTGTATTCAATTTAATGAAATTAAGTATTTTATATTTACAGGGAATGAATCCCGCACGGGCGGAAGACATGGTGGGCAGTGGTATTTTAGAAAAGGCAATTCAACCTCTCCAAAGTTTGATCACAGTATCGTGATTAGATCAGCTCGGGATTATCTAATGTATTCCGATGATGCAGCACTCATGACAGCCATTCATGAACTTAGCCATGCTTATTATCATTTACATTATCGGCGCTTATATAAAGCCAACATGAATGCTTATCAAAATGCACTCAAAAAAAACTTATATACTCATGTCAAAAATAATCGAGGTGGAATTACAGCGAAAGCTTATGCATTAAAAAATGAACGGGAATATTTTGCAGAGCTGGCTAAAATTTATTGGTTACACAACCATTACTTTCCATTTACAAGAGAGGAACTCAGATCCTACGACCCGGAAGGTTACTTGATGGTATCGCGTGCTTTTATTCTGCAATAAAAGAATCGGATAATTACAAAATAAAAAACCTGATCGACCATTCCCGAGAGATTTCGGGAATGGTCGATGATTATCAGGGTTGTTCGGTTTCTATCGTATAGGCAATTAATTTGCCTTTATTGTTGAATACATAAAGACGTTCGCCATCAGTCAGCATTGGTGCTCTGGCGCCCTTGCGACCGACTCGGGTTCTTGCAGCAAACTCGCCATCAGCTTGATTTAAAAAATGCAGGTAACCCTTGAAATCCACCACTGCAACGTAATCACCAACAACTTGCGGGGAATTGAGATTTCGGCGCAAAAGCTTTCCATTTGTCCAAATTATTTCTCCGCTAGATGCGCTATAACAAACCAATTTACCATCTGAATGCGCCACAAAGAGCTTATCGCCTTGCACGGCCATATTTTCAGAGGTAGAACCATCTTTAGTCCAAATACTGGAACCGGTTCCTCTGGAGATAGCGGTAATTTTTCCCTGATAAGTCCCAACATACAAAATGCCACCATTGATTAACGGTGAACCATGTATATCAATCATACGCTCCAATTCTGATCGACCTTTGGGCATAGCAACACGTTGATCCCATAATATGGCGCCATCTTCCGCGTTAAATGCCATTAATCGTCCGTTTGAAAAACCAACATAAACCGTAGTGTCTGTCACTACCGGCGCAGCAGTTCCTCGCAAGGTTAAAACAGGTGGTGGATTATCGTAAAACCAACGTCGGCTACCGGTTTTGGCGTCAAGCGCAAACAGCTTTCCGTTGAGAGTTTGAACCGCCACTATGTTGCCATTGGTATGAGGCGCAGCTAAAACTTCTCCGGGAAGTTGATGACGCCATAGCTCTGTACCATCATCACTATTAAAAGCAACAACTTCACCTGCATAGGTTCCAATTAAAATCAGTCCCTTTTCAGCAGCCAAACCTGCATTGACTTGCCAATCAGGATCAACATCTTCCAGATTAAGTGTGCTCTTTATCCAACCCCACCAACTTAATTTAGGGCGTACAGCTTTTTTTGACCAAAGTTTTTTACCGGTTTTACTGTTCATGGCAACCAGTTTGCCCTGGTAATCTATGGCATAAATTTTTTCACCATCGATTGCCGGAACCAAATAGCTAAAACCTTTGCTTTGACCCTTACCAATACCCCGTGACCACTCCTTATCTATATCGGCTGTTTCTTCAAAACTTTTCAGATCCATGGGTTCATTTCCGGTTTTCTTTTTAAAAAAAGAACAACCAGATAATCCAATCAACACCAACAACATGCAAAGGGTCAAGCTCCGGCTGGAGACAAATTTCATTGTGCTTTCTCCGCACTCACTTCAACAGAGGGTTGTAATAACTTGAGATCATCCACTTTCATTTGCAACAACATAAAACGTTCTTGCTGCTGTGGATTGGTTGCCGTCAACGCAGCAGAGTAAGACTCGCGAGCCTTATCCAAATCACCTTTCAATTTATAAATATCACCACGAGCTTCGGAATATTCACTCACTAATGCTGCTGCAGGCTCCAGAGCAATCTGAGCTAAAGCATCGTCATAAGACTGCTTGGCTGTGAGCACTTTCGCCAATCGCAAGCGAGTGATTTGCTCGGTAGTAATATCCGGCTTTGTCGTTAAAACCCACTGCAACTCCGCTGCAGCTTCATCCAATTTATTTTCTTCCACCGCAACTTTTGCAAGAAAAAACGCAGCAGTTTGTGCGTATAAATCCTTGCGCCCTGATTTAAGTTCTGAAGCCAATTGTTTGGCTAAAGTACGATCGGAATCTGTCATGGTTTTACCCGGTTCCAGATTAATAATTTTAATCAGTTGCTCATAAGTCGCCGATGCTTTTTCCGCTTTGATGCGTTGCTGATTTTGCCACGCACCCCAGCCCAAATATGCAGCCAGACCAATCACCAGAACTCCGACCACTTTTTTACCGTGATCATTCCACCAGCGTTTTAATACTTCCAGTTGTTCTTCTTCAGTTAGATGTACACTCACAATAGACTCCTGTTAAGGCTTAATGATTATTCAAAAGATTGCAGATAATGCACAGCATCTGCAATTAATAAAGTTTGTTGCGGAATATCTTCACGCAAATGTTTTACGACCAGCTGACCTGATTTGGCTTCATCTTCACCCAGAATCAACGCAATCTCCGCACCACTTTTATCGGCTTTTTTTAATTGGTTTTTAAAATTACCGCCACCGCAATGCAACATAAAACGTACATAAGGTAATTCATCTCGCAATTGTTCAACCAACTGTATGGCTTGTTCAGTGACATCTCCAACAGCCACCAGATATACATCCGTTTGTTGACTTAGTTCCACAGGCAATTCCTGCATTTCCTGAACCAGCAAAACCAATCGTTCCAATCCAATTCCAAAACCAACAGCAGGTGTTGGTTTTCCACCTAACTGCTCAACCAGATTATCGTAACGGCCACCTGCGCAAACAGTGGCCTGCGCGCCCAACTTGTCGGTCACCCACTCAAATGCTGTTTTTCCGTAATAATCCAAACCGCGAACCAAACGTGGATTCACTTGATATTCAATGCCAGCAGCATCCAGTAATTTTTTTAACCCGGAAAAATGTTGCGCCGAGTCTTCATCCAAATAATCCAGCAATACCGGAGCATTGTTTAATAATGTCTGGGTTTTTGGATCCTTGGAGTCCAAAATACGCAATGGATTAGTCGTCAAACGCCGCTGGCTGTCTTCATCCAATTCTGACTGCACTTGCGTTAAATATTTCACCAGAGCCGCTTTGTAATTTGCACGTGATTCTGCATTTGCC
Organism: uncultured Cellvibrio sp.; assembly: GCA_946482345.1. The sequence continues at coordinate 1,605 of CAMLRJ010000043.1, read as the reverse complement.
AATGAATTAATTTGTAAGGTTACTGCAGGTAGAACACCTAACTCACGCAAAATTCTTGCGCTCAACAATAAAACTTCCGCATCAATATCCGGGCCCTGCATACCAAAAGTTTCAACACCCAACTGATGAAATTGTCTATAGCGTCCTTTTTGCGGACGCTCGTGGCGAAACATAGGACCCATGTACCACAAACGCTGCGTCTGGTTGTAAAGCAATCCGTGCTCTTCACAAGCACGTACACAAGAAGCGGTGCCTTCCGGTCGCAACGTTAAACTGTCACCATTGCGATCATTAAAGGTGTACATTTCTTTTTCAACAATATCCGTTACTTCACCAATAGAACGCTTGAACAATTCTGTTGATTCAACAATCGGAAAACGAATTTCCTGATAACTGTAACGTTGCAAGATATCGATCAATGTTGATTCCACCAGCTGCCAAATTGGAGACTGCTCTGGTAACAAATCATTCATTCCACGTATTGCTTGAATTTTTTTCAATTTAAAACCTTAATCAATTTTAATTAGAACTTTCACCCCACCCTAACCCTCCCCTTGGCAAGGGGAGGGAACCGATCTCACTCCGTCAATAGAAAAGCGGGGGAGTCAAATCCCTCCCCCTTGCCAAGGGGGAGGTTAGGAGGGGGTGAATCACACTCGCACAATAATATTTTTCTCAGCCGCATCCAATTCAATTTGTTTTTTGGCTGCACGCTCGCGAATTAATCTTTCCAGATTATCCACCAGATTTTCATTGCTTAATTTCTGGTTAGGTTCACCATCGATATAAATCAAATTGTTCGGCGTACCACCAGTCAAACCCAAATCAGCTTCCTTGGCTTCACCTGGACCATTGACTATGCAACCAATCACCGCAACATCAATTGGCGTTGTAATATCTTCAACGCGAGTTTCCAATTCGTTCATGGTTTTGATCACATCAAAATTTTGACGTGAACAACTGGGACACGCGATAAAATTCACACCTTTGCTGCGCAAACGCAAACTGCGCAGCATGTCCCAACCCACTTTAATTTCTTCTACAGGATCAGCCGCCAGCGACACACGAATAGTATCGCCAATACCATCCATCAATAGTTGTCCCAAACCAATTGAAGATTTCACTGTACCCGAACGCAAACCACCTGCTTCAGTAATCCCCAAATGCAAAGGCTGCTCAATTAACGTCGCCAGTTTGCGATAAGCCGCAACCGCCATAAAAATATCAGACGCTTTCACACTCACTTTAAAATTGTAAAAATTTAATGAATCCAGAATTTCAACATGACGTAAGGCTGATTCGACCAGTGCATCCGGTGTTGGTTCACCGTATTTTTTTTGCAAATCTTTTTCCAGTGACCCTGCGTTAACACCAATACGTATTGGAATATTCAGATCGCGCGCTTTATCAACCACGGCTTGAATACGTTTTTCACGGCCAATATTGCCGGGATTAATCCGTAAACAATCCACACCCAAATCCGCTACACGCAATGCAATGCGATAATCAAAATGAATATCTGCCACCAAAGGTATAGTCACTTGTTTACGGATTTCACCAAAAGCTTCAGCTGCTTCCATAGTCGGAACTGACACACGCACTATG
>CAMLRJ010000042.1 GCA_946482345.1 uncultured Cellvibrio sp. | reverse complement strand
CGAAGGCGGGGATCCAGTTTGTAAAAATTATTGCTGGCAGCGCAGCATTTTATTTCCGCGCTTGCACAATTGAATCGACAATCCCCAAGGGTCGCGCATCATCACCAAATGTGACCCATCTTTTATATGCACTTCTTCAGCAAAACTTGCACCTACTGCTTCCAATTCTGCGCGTTTTTGTACAGGATCTTCGCAAACAAATGCCAGATGTAAAAGTAATGGATTCATATTGGCGTAATCAGGAACTTGATCCGGTGGGTTGTTATAAATTTCCAACATCACATCGCATGAGTCATCAGCAAGAAAATGGGTATTGGCACCACCTTCCTGTTTACGCACCACTTTCAAACCCATATGAGTGACATACCAGGCTGCCATTGCGATGGGGTCAGCCACATTAATGGCAAAATGTTCAATCTTCATTGTATAGCTCCATTAATTACAATCACTCAATATTTTTAACGATGGTTTCAACCATTTTTTTCGCATCACCAAACAACATCATAGTGTTGTCGCGATGAAACAATTCATTTTCAACACCGGAATAACCCGATGCCATTGAACGCTTCACAAATAACACTGTTCGCGCTTTTTCCACTTCCAGAATCGGCATACCAAAAATCGGACTTTGTGGATTTGTTTTTGCGGCGGGATTGGTAACGTCATTCGCACCAATGACAAAAGCAACATCAGCGGTTTGAAATTCGTTATTGATATCTTCCAATTCATAAACATCATCGTAAGGGACATTGGCTTCTGCCAATAACACATTCATATGCCCCGGCATACGACCTGCAACAGGATGAATGGCGTAACTGACTTTTACACCAGCATGTTTCAATGTGTCTGCCATTTCACGTAAAGCATGTTGCGCTTGTGCAACGGCCATTCCGTATCCTGGAACAATAATCACCGAGCCTGCATTTTTCATGATAAATGCAGCATCTTCCGCACTGCCGCGTTTAACGGGTCTGTCTTCAACGGCGGCGTTATTGGCTGCAGATGTATCAGCACCGAATCCACCGAGAATGACGTTGAAGAATGAACGATTCATTCCCTTACACATAATGTAAGACAGGATTGCACCTGATGATCCCACCAATGCGCCTGTTACGATCAATGCATCGTTGTGCAAGGTAAAACCAATACCGGCAGCAGCCCATCCTGAATAGGAATTCAGCATGGAAACAACGACGGGCATATCGCACCACCGATAGGAATAATTAACAAAATACCAATCACAAATGCGAGTGCAGTCATGCCCCAAAAAATCCAGGGTGATTGATCAAAACAAAAATACACAATCAATCCGATAATGAATAAACCGATTAATGCATTGATAAAATGTTGACCTGCAAATTGAATCGGTTTTCCGGATACCAGGCCCTGCAATTTTGTAAATGCAATCACAGAACCTGAAAAAGTAATAGCACCAATTACCACGCCTAATCCCATTTCAATTCGGCTCGCAATATAAATATCGCCTGATGAACTCACAATATTAAATGCTTCCGGATTACTGAACGCGGCGCCTGCCACCAATACTGCTGCCATGCCTACCAAGCTATGAAATGCAGCAACCAATTGCGGCATTGCTGTCATGGCAATTTTGCGCGCGATAAAAATTCCGATTACAGCACCTATCGCAAGTGCAGATAAAATCCAACCGTAAGAGAATACGCCGGGGCTTAATATGGTTGTGGTTATCGCAATTGCCATACCCAAAATGCCAAGGAAATTTCCACGGCGTGAAGATTCGGGGGAGGATAATCCGCGCAGCGCCAGAATAAATAAAACGGCGGCTACGAGATAAGCAAATGAAGTTAAACTTTCACTGAATGATGTCATAACTGCTCCAAATTATTTTTTCTTTTTGTACATGGCAAGCATGCGTTGAGTAACAGTAAAACCACCAAAAATATTAATGGCAGCCAACACCATGGCGCAAAAGCCGAGGATTTTTGACAGGCTGGTATCAGCTGGTCCGACCGCAATAATCGCGCCGACAATAATAACGCTGGAGATGGCGTTGGTAACCGCCATCAAGGGGGTGTGCAATGCGGGCGTCACACTCCAGACCACGTAATAACCAACAAATATTGCCAATACAAAAATTGATAATTGCGAAACAAAATTAGCTTCCATTTTATTTTTCCTCTCAAGCTGCTGTTGCAGGTTTAGCTGTTGATGAAAAATTGGGATGAACAATTTCACCGTCACGTGTTAATACTGTGGCGGAAATAATGTCATCTTGCCAATTCGCTGAAAATTGTTTTTCTGCATTCACCATGGGTGAAATAAAATTCAATACATTTTTTGCATAAAGTGCGCTGGCATCAGCAGACAAACGACTGGGGATATTGAGTAATCCAATAATCGAAACACCATTTACTTCAACAATTTCACCTGGTTTTGTCAGTGTGCAGTTGCCACCTTGTTCAGCTGCGAGATCCACAATGACTGAACCCGGGCGCATGGAATAAACCATTTCATCGTTAATTAATGTCGGCGCTTTGCGACCGGGAATCAATGCGGTACAAATGGCAATATCCTGTTTCTTTAAGGTTTCGGAAACTAATTCAGCTTGACGACGTTTGTAGTCATCGCTCATTTCTTTGGCATAACCACCGGCAGTTTCAGCGTTTTTCACTTCATCACTTTCGACCATGACAAATTTTCCGCCGAGACTTTCCACTTGTTCTTTTGATGCAGCGCGCACATCAGTGGCCGACACAATTGCACCCAAACGTTTTGCGGTTGCAATCGCTTGCAAACCGGCAACACCTGCACCCAATACCATAACGCGCGCAGGTGCAACAGTTCCTGCTGCAGTCATCATCATGGGCATAACACGATCATAAATATTAATCGCTTCAATAACAGCACGATAACCCGCGAGATTGGATTGCGAACTCAGAACATCCATGGATTGCGCGCGCGTAATTCGCGGCACAAATTCCAGCGTTAACGCAGTAATACCTGCTTGTGCATAAAGTGAAACCGCTTTTGGATCCGCATAAGGTGAGAGCATTCCCAATAAAATCGCACCGCGTTTCATCAGTGATAATTCGTCCAGATCACCTTCACTGGCAAGCAACGGACGTTGTACTTTTAAAATAATATCTGCACTACCCAAAAGCCCGGCGGTATCGGCGGACACTTTTGCGCCTGCGGCAATATATTCTGCATCGGAAATTCGGCTTGATTCACCGGCAGATTGTTCGACTTCTACATCAAAACCCAGGGCGATAAATTTTTTGACTGTATCAGGCGTGGCAGCAACACGTCGTTCATGTGCGCGTCGCTCTTTGGTAATTACAATTTTCATTGAATTGTTCTCTCAGCTTGCACTGTTAAGTGAATACTCATCGATAACAATGAGATTGAAGAATTGCCGTTTATGTCCAGATGGACAATCTGAATATAGCGCATGGATTCAAATTGTCCTGCAGTCCGATTGGCCGGAGTTGTAGAAGGATCAACTCTGTGGCTGATCTCATAATATTGATTTAGACGACAGCGCCAATTTTCCAGGGAATAAATTCGTTGTCGCCATATCCCAGTAATTCACTTTTTGTTTTTTTACCTGAAGCAACAGCGAGAATTTCTTCAAAAATTTCCTGGCCGGATTCTTCCAGTGTGAGCTCGCCATCAATCACCTTACCGCAATTCAAATCCATATCATCCTGCATATGTTCGTAAATTTTGCTGTTGGTGGCGAGTTTGATACTGGGCGCCGGTTTACAGCCAAACGCAGAGCCGCGGCCCGTGGTGAAACATAAAATTTGTGCGCCTGATGCAACTTGCCCGGTGGCAGAAACCGGGTCGTAACCGGGACTATCCATAAACACAAAACCTTTTTTGGTAATGTCTTCTGCATACAGGAAGACATCGGTAAGGTTGGTGGAGCCGCTTTTTGCCTGAGCACCCAGTGATTTTTCGATAATAGTCGTCAATCCACCCGCTTTGTTGCCGGGGGATGGGTTGTTGTTTAATTCAAAATCATTGCGTGCTGTGTAGTCTTGCCACCAGTCGATACGATCCAATAATTTTTTAGCAATTTCCGGAGATTCAGCCCGACGTGTTAACAAGTGCTCGGCACCAAAAATTTCGGGCGTTTCGGAAAGAATAACGGTGCCGCCGTGACGCACTAATATATCGCCTGCAATACCTAATGCAGGATTGGCAGTTACGCCGGAAAGTGCATCTGAGCCACCGCACTGCAAACCAATAATCAATTCACTGGCAGGAACGGTTTCGCGTTGGCATTGGTTAACCAGTGGCAACATGCTGCGCAGTTGTTCAATGCCTTTCTCTATCGCCAATCGTGTACCGCCAACATCCTGAATAGTGAAAGCAGTGAATGTTTTGGAATCCGCCAGGCCACATTCTTCCATCACACGCTTGATTTGCATGGTTTCGCAGCCGAGGCCGACCATCATCACACCGCCAAAATTGGGGTGGCGGGCATAACCATTGAATGTGCGGCGCAGGGTTTCATAACCTTCACCGTCCGAGCGCATGCCGCAGCCGCTGTCGTGAGTCATGGCTACTACGCCGTCTATATTGGGGTACTGATCCAGTTCACCCGAAAAAGTAAAGTGTTGTGCTATTGCTTTGGCAACCGTTGCAGAGCAGTTGACTGTAGTCAGTATGCCCAGATAATTCCGGGTTCCGGTCTTGCCATTAATACGCTTGTAGCCCTGGAAGGTTGCCCGCTTGCTTTCGGGAACAAAGGCGGTAGGTTTGGATTCCTTGCAAAACCCATAATCCTTTTCCAACTCTCCCATAACACAGTTATGGACATGTACATGCTCACCGGCTTTGATAGGTTTATTCGCAAATCCAATAGTTTGGCCATATTTCATAATAGCTTCGCCGGTTTCTATGTTCCGGACGGCGACTTTATGCATGGCGGGGATATCGGCTAGCAGGGTGACATCTTTTTCAGGAAAAAGAACACCGGCGGGTAAGGCTACTTTGCAGATGCCAACGTTATCGTTGTCATGTAAAACAATAATACTGCTCACGCTAGTTCTCTCTTGTGGAAATCGGTACATCCAGTTTATGCCCATTTCAGTATTTAGCCGATTTTTTTTCGGGCTAAAAAAATGGGCGCCTACTAAGGCGCCCTAAAAATCGGCAATGGTATTCGGTCAATACCGGGATCAAATCTACAGGCTGAAAAATTGATTAACAATAGGTCTCTGGAGGGTGAAATGATTGAGTAATCGGTTACATTTTTATGTCGAAAATTTACATCCCGGAAAGGCTTTGATTTACATTGATAAAATTAAAACATCCTAACTTTATGGGCTATTTTGTTAAATTAATTCTAAAACTGTCATTTTTATTTATATTAAATATATTTATTGATTTTATTTTGTATACGTATACAAAACTATAAATTAATCATTTGTAATCGTATTCATTCGAAAAAAACAAAAAATAATGCAGATTTGCACGGTTTTTAAAAACTTATTGATCTAAGAGAAAGAAAATAATTGGGGTGACAGCAGGATTTGTTTTTGTTTATTATGAGGATGATCATCTTTTATAAAAACTTTTCAAATTAAGTATATTTAACGGCCCAAGTTGATAATTTTGTTATATAACCTAGACTCGGTCTAACCAGTAGAGGCTAATGATCGAAATCTACTGTGCCTATCAGAAACAATCAGGAATAAACAATTGATAAATGATAGACAATCAGCATCAGTTGCTCATATAGGTCGGCGCGCTTTTGTTGCGCGAAGTGTCAGTGGTTTGGTCGGATTGCCCTTATTGACCGGGTTGACAGCCTGTGTAACGAGCAGGTCTTTGGCTGATTGGTCACAAGCTGATGAAATTCGCAAGCGTGTAGTCCCGCCAAAATTCCCGGACAGGGTTTTCGATATTCGCAATTATGGTGCACTGACAACCAGCCAGGACAACACGGCGGCCATCTCTGCTGCCATTTCGGATTGTCACAAATCCGGCGGCGGAAGAGTGCTGGTGACGGGGGGGCGTTACTTGTCTGGCCCGATCCATCTGTTATCCAATGTGAATCTGCACATTGACGATAGTTCAACTATCGCCTTCCTGACTGACCCCAAAGCGTATCTCCCTGCCGTTCATACCCGATGGGAGGGTATGGAGATTATGGGTTATTCCCCTCTTGTTTATGCTTTTGGACAAACCAATATAGCGATTACAGGTAAAGGTACGCTTGATGGACAGGCCAACAAAACGACCTGGTGGCCATGGAAGGGAAGTAATTTCAGCAGTGTCGATTGGGGTATTCCCGGTGTTCCTACCCAGGAAGCTGCGCGCACAAAATTAATGCAGGACATGGAAAATAATCTGCCTGTTGCCGAGCGTATTTACGCAGAGGGTTCTTATTTACGTCCCACATTTGTTCAGCCTTATAAATGTACAAATGTTTTGATTGAGGGTGTGACTATTACCAATGCACCTTTCTGGTTGTTGAATCCGGTGCTGTGTGAAAATGTCACAGTCGATGGCGTGACATTATCCAGTCACGGCCCCAATTCAGATGGTTGCGATCCTGAATCTTGCAAAAATGTTGTGATTAAAAATTGTTTGTTTGATACAGGTGATGACTGCATTGCAATTAAATCCGGTCGTAATGCTGACGGCCGTCGTATCAATATTCCTTCCGAAAATATCGTAATCAGTCATTGTCAAATGCGTAATGGTCATGGTGGTGTAGTGATCGGCAGTGAAATTTCTGGTGGCGTGCGTAATGTATTTGTTGAACATTGTGTAATGAGTAGCCCGGAACTTGAGCGAGGCATTCGCATAAAAACCAATTCAATACGCGGTGGAATAATTGAAAATTTCTTTATTCGCGACATCAAAATAGGCGAAGTACAAACCGCTATAGTGATCGATTTTCACTATGAAGAAGGCGATGCGGGGAAATTTACGCCAACTGTTCGTAATGTAGAAATTCGTGACTTATCTTGCGACAAGGCGCTGAAAGTTTTTCAAGTAAGAGGTTACGCTCGCTCACCAATTGAAAATTTAAAAATGCACAACTGTAATTTTAAATCTGTAAAAGATGTTGGTGTACTTGAAGAATTGCGGGGTTTTACGTCAGAAAATGTAATGATCGAAGGTACAGCTTTTAGTGTGTGATATGTTTGTTGTATTGTTCGTGAGAGCAAATTGATTTAATAATTTGTTCTGTAATGATTTGCAATTATTGCGGGCCTTGAGTTTGTTCGTAGTTTTGTAAACCGTATTTCAGTACTACACTGGGTGCGGGCTTTGTTAGAACCAACGTTTAACAAAATAATTATGGGGAGTTGTTATGAAGAAATTTACTATCAAGCCACTGGTGTTAGCTATGTCTGTCGTGGCATTGCCTTTCACTGTGAACGCGCAAGATACGCAAGAAGATAGCGTTGAAGAAGTAATTGTTACGGGAAGTTTCCGTGATAGTTTGACGAATGCTATGAATATCAAGAAAAATCAAAATGGTTTTGTTGATGCAATTGTGGCATCGGATATTGCGGAGTTTCCCGACAATAACCTTGCGGAATCATTGCAGCGTGTTCCTGGGGTTGCAATTCAACGCTCAGGCGGTGAGGGGCGTGGGATCACAGTGCGCGGACTAGGCCCTACCTTTACTTCTGTTCGCTTGAATGGCATGGAAACAATTTCCACCACGGGGGGCACAGATGCTGTTGGCGGTAATAATCGAGGTCGAGGTTTTGACTTTAATACATTCTCTTCTGATTTATTTAGCTCCTTAACTGTTCGTAAAACAAACTCTGCTGACATCCAGGAAGGCTCTCTGGGTGCCACAGTTGATCTCAAAGCTGCTCAGCCATTTGATTACGATGGGTTTGTTTTTACTGCATCGGGTCAACTAGGCTACAACGATTTATCTGAAAAAACCGATCCGGGCGCTGCGATTCTAGTTAGTAATGTGTTTGCTGACGGAATGTTTGGTGCACTTTTCTCTCTATCCTATTCGGAGCGTAAACTGCAAGATGATGGTTCAAGTACTGGTCGTTGGTCAAACGCAGCTGGAGACCGTTTTAACCGTCTCCAGTTAGAAGGTGAGGCAAGTCCCAGTGTGATTGCATCAAGTCATGAAGTTAATGCAGCATTCCATCCCAGACTTCCGCGCTATGATTCATACAAGCATGAACTGGAGCGTTTGGGAGCCAGTTTATCGTTACAGTTTAGACCAACGGATACTACAGAAATCAGTGTTGACACGTTGTTTGCAACGTTTGATGCAACACGAGAAGAAACCTTTTTCTCAACCGTTCTGAATGGCACTATTGGTAACAATCCTGCCAGCCCAACTATAAATATGATCGTTAGAGATTACGAAATTGAGAATGGTAATCTCGTTTATGCCGATATTGATAATGCTCGTTTGTGGTCAGAGAATCGTTTTGATGACATGACAACGGATTTTTTACAAACAACAGTCACTTTGAAGCAAGACATTACCGAAAGTTTACGAGCTAAAGTAATGGTTGGTACCACAGAATCTGATTATGACAATCCTATCCAAAACACTGTCATTATGATTGCTAATGGTCAGGATTTTACTTTTGATTATCGTGATTACGATAGTCCAGTATTGACCTTTGGAAGCGGTGCCTACAGCAAATCCTCTTGGGTCACAAGCAGTATCAGACAACGCCCGCAATCAACCTTGAACAAAAATGATGCCGCTGCTGTATCGTTTGAATTTGATGCCACTGAGTCAATCAAATTAAAGGCCGGGGTTGATTATAAAGATTTTGCTTTTGAGACTAATGAAAGCAGGATCAATGAGGGCAATCAGGGGGTGAACATTCAGTCCAATGCTAATTATATTGTTGAATATGATTCAGGTTTGGGTAATGGACCTAACTGGCTTATCCCTAATAGGGCGTTCATCATGTCGGACAACGATCTGTTTAATGCTGCCTACACACCATTCTGGGCCAACATATTTGACATCAGTGAAACGACTACGGGTGTTTATGCTCAAGTTGACTTTAATTTTGAGTTGGGGTCTGTACCTGTGCGCGGTGATGTTGGTGTAAGACGGTTTGAAACTGATCAAGTGGCAGATGCTTTCGATAATCAGGGTGTTGCTATGTCCGTTGATCATAGCTACTCCGATACCCTTCCATCACTGAATTTGGTTGTGGAGCCTATAGAGGATTTACTGGTTCGCTTTGCCGCTTCAGAAGGGATTGCGCGTGCAGGTCTAGGTGCTTTGGCTCCTACCACCAACGTATCGGTATCAGGAAACTCATTTAGTGTGAGCAGGGGGAACCCATATTTGGAGCCAACCAAAGCTACAAGTTACGACTTGGGGGTGGAGTGGTACTTTGATGAAGGTGCAAGTGTTGGATTAACCCTGTTCAAAAAAGAACTGGATAATTTTGTACAAACCGCGCGGGAGACAACTACTTACACCGATCTTATGCAAAGACTTGGTTTATCTCTTTCCACTATGACCACAGCCTGTGGAGCCAACACCAGTTGTACAGCAGATGCTAGCTGGGCTTACAGTGAGCAAGTAAACAGTCCCGGTGGTGATCTGGATGGTTATGAATTGAGTTATCAACAGCCATTCACTTTCTTGCCTGGGTTTTGGTCTAACTTTGGTGCGATAGTTTCCTACACCTCTGTTGAATCTGATTTGGAATACTTGAATGCTGCTACTGGATTGGTTGAGCGTGTTAGCCCGTTGGTTAACTTATCTGATGAGACTTATGCAGCAACCATTTACTACGAGCAAGAAGAGTTTAGTGGTCGTGTGTCTTTTGTGAGCAGAAGTGACTATCTGACCACACCAGTTGGTAGAAATGGTAACTACGAAGAAGGCACTAATGGTACGTTAAATATTGACTCGTCATTTAGCTATTCAATTACAGATAGCTTGAAGGTAACTCTTGAAGCTTTGAATTTAACTGATGAGGCCGATGACCAGTGGGTTGGTAATATGGATAGCAACGAGCGTTTATCCTATTACCATCAAACAGGCCGTCAGTTCTATTTAGGCGTGCAATACAAGTTCCAATAAGTTAAGTAGATCTGATGTAAAACCAACAAAGAGGATGCCAGCAATGGCATCCTCTTTGTTAATTATAAAATCAAACAATAATTATTTTATGGAGCGTTCCCATGAGTTTTTTCTGGGAAAACATCGAAAATTATATGTAATGAAGTGGTGAATAGCGTGAAATTATTTTTTAAAAACAGATCAGTAAAAAAACTCTTGATTGCAGGGTTTTTGTTGGGGGCGTTGAATGCCTGTTCCCCGGAAACAAAAAACCAAAGTGATGTTAATGCAAAAGTCAGCAATCCTGTTTTGGCAACAGCTGAAATCACCAACGCCAACAATTTCACATTAATTCAAGAACCAGTTTATTTTTCTTTTTATGAACTGGGTATAGATGATCAATCTGCATTGATCAAAGATCTGGTCATCACCGCAGATAAAAAAGTACAGCCTTCACAAATAATTGATCGTGATGGCGACGGAAAAAAGGACGGTATTTTGTTGACGTCTGACTTTTCGCCTGCAGAAATTAAATCGTTTACCATTTCTGCTGATTCTTCCATTCAAAAGCCGGCACTCAAGAAACAAACACAAGCCGAAATTTCTATTAAAGAAGGTGGTGAGTGGAAAGGTAAAGAATATGTTGGCGGCACATTTAAAAATGTAGATAGAGTGTTGCCTCCACCGCAATATACAGATCATTCCTACTGGATTCGTTATGAAGGTCCCGGTATTGAATCAGACAAAGTGGCCTATCGCGTTTATCTGGATTGGCGAAATGGTTTTGATATTTTTGGTAAAAAAGTGAATGACGTTGTATTGCAAAATGTTGGTCAGGATGGTTATGACTCTTATCACAAAAATGCTGATTGGGGTGTTGATGTATTAAAAGTGGGTAAGTCGCTCGGTATGGGTGGTTTTGGTTTTTGGAATGGCAAGAGTGTTGATCTTGTTTCACAAGTTGATACACGCGAGGCGATCATTACCAACAACGGCGATCTATTTTCAAGTTTTAAAATCAATTACAACGGATGGCAAGTTAACAAGCAAAAAGCGGATTTGGCCGCGCACTTTTCCATGAGTGCGGCCAGTCGTTTGGTCAAAGTGGATATTAAATTAAATAAACAATTGCCTAATCTTGCAATTGGATTGGTAAAACATCCTGGAACCAAACTTTTTGAAGGCGACCAAAATATCAGTGGTTATGCATGGACTTATGTTGCCAGTTGGGGCAAACAGAGTTTAAGTGGTGTTGATGATCATTTGGGAATGGCGGTTATTTTTCGACGCGATGACCGTTCCAAGCAAACACAGGATGAGACCTCTTATGTTTCTGTCATGAAAGATAAAGGTGCTGAGCTTGAATATTATTTTGTTGCTGTTTGGGAGCATGAACTTAACGGCATCAAAACCGAAGCAGAATTTAAAGCTTATCTTGATCAGGAAGTTGAGCGCTTAACAAAAGAACCCAGAGTGCGTTTTGAATCCACTCTGAGTAAAAATGCCAAACAAGTGCCGTTGACAGCAGAGGTCGCACTCGATTGGTCGAAGCGTCTTGCTGATTCCGAATTGCAACGTAAAACGTTGAAATACCACTATAAGGGCTGGGACACTTATCGTAAGCGTCCTGGAAAATTTGAATACGATGTAGTGGGTATGCAAATTCATGCATTGCAAGAACTTGACGCTGTTGCGCCTAATCAAGCTTATCGAAATGCATTGGAATCAGTAACCGGTAGTTACATTGCGGATGACGGGCACATTCACACGTTTGATCCGGATTTATATAGCATTGATTTGACTAAACCCGGTGACATGGTGATTTTGCTGGAGCAAAGAACTGGAGAGAAAAAATATCGTAAAGCGGTAGATTTTTTACGTGAGCGATTAAAAACTCACCCGCGCACAACTGAAGGGGCATTTTGGCATCGTATAACTTATCCCAGTCAGTTGTGGATGGATGGTGTTTATATGGGCATGCCATTTTTAGCACGTTATGCCGCAACTTATGAAACGGGTAAACAACAGCATGAAAGTTTTAAAGAAGCGGTGCATGAATTTGTGATTGCGCGTGATCGTTTGCGTGATCCAGAAACCGGTTTGTATTATCACGCTTGGGATGAATCGAAAAAAGCAGAATGGGCCGATAAGCAAACTGGCCGCGCTTCACAATTTTGGTCACGCGGTATTGGTTGGTATGCAATGGCATTGGTTGATGTGTTGGACTACTTGCCCGAATCAGAAACTGAATTGCGAAAAACCATGTTGGACATAACCAAAGAATTGGCGGCAGATTTACTTCGCTATCAAGATGCGGAAACAAAAACCTGGTGGCAAATTACCAATAAACCCAATGGCATTGCCAATTATCGCGAATCAACGGCGACTGCAATGTTCACTTATTTCTATACCAAAGCAGTTAACAAAGGTTATTTGCCTGAATCTTATCGCGATGTGGCGATAAAAAGTTATCAAGGCATGATCAATGAATTTGTCACGCTCCATAAAGATGGAAGTATCAGTATGGATGACCAGTGTCTGGTTGCCGGGTTGGGTTTCGGTCGCGATGGTAGTTACGACTACTACATGACAGAAAGAATTGTGTCGAATGATCCAAAAGGTAATACACCGTTTATTTTGGCGGGCGTTGAAATGTATAAAATGCTTAAAAAATAAAATACTTTTGTGCAATGGTCTCATTAAATTATTTTTTGTTAAAAAGGTTAAATTATGAAAGTCCTTGAAGAACGCTTTGCAGTCCATTTGGATGATTACAAACATTACGATACAGAAAAATTACGTAAGCATTTTTTAATTGAGAAAATTTTTACTGCTGATCAGGTTGAATTTACTTATACCCATTACGAGCGTTTGATGGTGGGTGGTGTCATGCCAGTTAAGCAAGCTGTTAAATTGGAATCCTATGACCAGCTGAAATCAGAATTCTTTCTGCAGCGCCGTGAATTGGGTGCAATCAATATTGGTGGTAATGGTAAGGTGGTGGTTGATGGCCAAACTTATCAAATCAATACCAAAGAAGCGCTCTATATCGGTCGCGGTGCGAAGGAAGTTGTTTTTTCCAGTGATGATGCAAACAATCCTGC
>CAMLRJ010000041.1 GCA_946482345.1 uncultured Cellvibrio sp. | reverse complement strand
GAGTTTCTATTGGGTATCCTCTCTCCTTGTAAAAACGATAATGTTCCCTTGTCCATAATTTGGTTGCTTCATCTTCGGTGACAAATTCACTCATACGATCAAATCGACTGAAATAAGCTGGAATTTGTTTTCCCAAATTTAGCAGTACATCCTGATGATCGCCAGCATCCCCGTAAGTAATTTCCACGGGAGTTGCCGGGTATCTGGTGTCATTCAGCAGCCTGTGTGGAATGAAACTTTCAGGTTTGAATGACCACAATAATTGATCAAATAATTCAGCATCTGATTGTGAATCCACGGCCACCAAAACTCTGTGACCCAATCGATGTATTTTTTCAATCAAACGGCAACAAAAATCCCAACGAGCGTTGGGATCCTGACTGGCCAGTAAATAGAAATCGATACGTGTCATGGTTATGCAATCTGGTTCAGTAGATATTGCATCAGCAATCCCACAGGGCGGCCCGTTGCACCTTTCGCTGTGCCGGATTTCCAGGCTGTACCGGCAATATCCAAATGTGCCCATTTCATATTTTTGGTGAAGCGCGAAAGAAAACAGGCTGCGGTAATACTGCCACCTTCTTTGCCGCCGATATTGGCGATATCAGCAAAATTACTGTCGAGTTGTTTCTGATAGTCATCCCACAGTGGCATTGGCCAGACGCGATCGGCGGATTCATTTCCGGCTTTGACAAGATCAGCAGAAAGTTCTTCATCATTACTGAATAATCCGCTGGCGTGATTACCCAATGCAATCACACAGGCACCCGTCAGCGTCGCAATATCAATCACGGTTTTGGGTTTGAATTTTTCGGTGTAAGTTAATGCGTCACACAAAACCAAACGGCCTTCAGCATCCGTATTCAGAATTTCAATTGTTTGGCCCGACATGGAAGTGACAATATCGCCAGGTTTGGTGGCTTTGCCGTTAGGCATGTTTTCACTGGCGGCAATCACCCCCACAACATTGATCGGCAATTTTAATTCGATCAGTGTTTGCATAACGCCGAGTACACTTGCGGCACCACACATATCAAATTTCATTTCATCCATACCGGCGCCGGGTTTCAAACTGATACCGCCAGTATCGAATGTAATGCCTTTACCGACCAATGCGACAGGCGCTGATTTTTTATCGCCGCCCTGATATTCCATCACAATTAATTTTGCCGGTTGATCACTACCCGCTGACACTGACAGCAGCGAACCCATGCCCAATGCTTTCATTTCTTTTTCTTCGAGCACTGTCAGTTTGAATGCATTTTTTGCAGACAATTGTTTTGCAGTTTCAGCCAAATAAGTGGGGGTACAAATGTTGCCGGGAAGGTCACCAAGATTGCGTGCAAGATTAATCCCTTTCGCTATAGCCTGCCCCAACACCAAGCCTTTTTCGGCGAGCTTGATGTCATGTTTATTCACGCTGAGTTGTACTTTTTTCAAGGCAAGCGGGGTATCTGATTTTTTACTTTTGAGCTGATCGCTGGTGTAAGTCAATAAGCCCAATTGCTCGGTAATTTGACGGGCAATCCATTCGCTATCCTTACCTTTTACTTGCAAACCATCAAAACAAAAACTGATTTCTTTACAGGGCAAGGATTTGATTTGCTCATTGAGTTTGGACAGGGTTTTACGAAAGTTTTCAGCAGAAACATCTTTTGCGCCAAAACCCACTAACAAAACACGTTCGGCAGCAATTTCCGGGACTGAAAGCAATAATAAACTTTGCCCCGGCTTGGCTTGAAATTTTTCTCGATTGATCAACAATTTCAAACCGCCTTTGCAAGCCTGATCGACTGTTTCGGTTGCCGGGGATATTTCACCTTTTTCAAAACAAGGCAGTATTAAACATTCACTGCCGGTTTTTACGGGATCAATTGATTTGACAGAAAAGCTCAGGCCTGTGTGTTTGAGAGTTGTTTTGGTCATAGTGCACTCATGATTAATAGGGTTAATTTTTTTAACAAATCGTAAACCATTTCAAGCGGCTTTCATTCAAGCGACATCAATAAATTCCACAGAAGTAAAATCAAACTTAACCAGCGCTGGCTTGAGGTTTTCCACATCTTCCGAGTCCTTGGTAAAAATCGCAAGATGATTTGCATGCTTTGTGGAATGATTCAATTCGTTAGCTGTATTTTCCAACAAAGATTCCACACGACGTGCAATAGCCTCACCGGAATCAATTAACAAAAGCGATTGTGCATCTTTTAACGGCGAAACGCGATGCACAGATGCCATAATGTCATCGCGTATCAAAGGAAAATGTGTGCAGGCCAGTACCAGGCTATCCATTTTTTCGGCATTGGGATGAGTAAAAAATGCGTTGATAATCCGGTCTATCTCTTGCGCATCCAATTGTTCACCGCGCAATTTTTTTTCTGCCAGCGTCACCAACTCACTGGAGCCAACAGAAATGACCTGGCATTCAGGTGCATAGTCTTCAATCAGTTTGTGTGTGTAGGGGCGGGCAACAGTTGCGGGTGTTGCCAGCAAACCTATAACACCGGTTTGTGTCAGATTGGCGGCTGGTTTTATAGCAGGCACTACCCCGACTATGGGTTGTGAAAAGTGTTGACGACAATAGGGAAGCGTCAGTGTGCTGGCGGTGTTACAGGCGATCACAATCAAATCAATTTGATGCAAGGAAAGTATCTTGCGCAACACTGCATCAACGCGCGCAATTAGTTCTGTTTCACCTTTGGTTCCATAAGGAAAAAAAGCATTGTCAGATGCATAGATAAGAGGTAGAAAAGGTAACTTTTTTTGAATTTCAGCGGCAACACTTAATCCCCCGACACCCGAATCAAACACCAGAACGCAGGGAGTTGTCGGAATATTGGAAGGGATTGATGTCATGAGATTCCGCTAAAAGCTTTGAGTGCAAACTGTTAGAATGCGGCGATTTTACTCAAATCTGTCAGGCAGATACAAACAAAGAATCATAATCTGTGAGGTTTTCATGTCGTTAACGCTTGGCCTGCTATTGGCTGTTTTATCTTTTCTGCTGGGCGCGATTTTGGTGTACGCCTGGTTGAATAAACAACAGCTGCAAGCAGAAAAACATCGTCAACAGGAATATCAGGATTCTGTTCGTTTGCAAAATGAACAAATGATTCGGCTGCGGGAACAACTGGCGGCAGTACAAGAAAAAAATCTGCAAGAAAGAAAACAATTCACAGAACAAATTAATTTGCTGCAATCCGCTCGTAGTGATCTGACCAAAGAGTTTGAGAATCTGGCCAACCGGATTTTTGAAAATAAACAACACCAATTTACCCAGCATAGCCAACATCTTCTTGATTCAACCCTGAACCCACTCAGAAACCAATTACAGGATTTTCGTAAAAAAATAGAAGATGCCTATGACAAGGAAAACTCTGAACGTAATCGTTTGGCCGGGCAGATAATTGAGTTGCAAAAACAGGCGCAAAAAATTGGCGAAGATGCTGTTAATCTGGCACAGGCGCTAAAAAGCAATCATAAATTCCAGGGTAATTGGGGCGAGATGATTCTGGAACGTTTACTGGAAGATTGTGGTCTGCAAAAGGGCAGGGAATATGATACGCAGATAAATTTCACAGCAGCGGATGGCGCAAGATTGATTCCGGATGTGATTATTCACTTGCCGGACAATAAAGACATTGTCATAGATGCCAAATGTTCGTTGGTGGATTATGAAAAATATGTTGTGACAGAAGATGAAGCAGAAAAGAAACAACATTTACAGAACCACATCAATGCGGTACGTGCACAGATTAAAAATCTGAGCATCAAGGATTACGAAAAAATTGAAGGCATCAAAGCATTGGATTTTGTATTTATTTTTATTCCTATAGAAGCTGCATTTATGGTGGCCTTACAACAGGAACCTGGTTTGTACAAAGAAGCGTATGATCGGCGCATCATTTTGGTAAGCCCAACAACCTTATTGGCAACATTGCGTACAGTCGATAATATCTGGCGTTACGAGAAACAAAATAAACACGCCGAGCGTATCGCAAAAGAAGCGGGCGCTTTGCATGATCAGTTTGTATTACTGTTGGAATCTATGGACGCTATAGGCTATTCATTGGATAAAGCACAAGAATCCTATATCAAAGTGCGTGAACGTTTGCAGACGGGGCGAGGTAATCTGGTAAAACGTGTTGATGATATTCGTCGTTTGGGTGCTAAAACCAAGCGAATAATCAGATCAGATATTCTGGATGATATGGAAATGGAAACGGATGATTTATTTCCGGATCTGGATTCCGACAACCCTTGATTTTTTGAGAGCATATGACACTTATTCATTTTTTAATCATTATGGGTTGCATCATTATTTTGGTGTTATCTGTGATAGCGATACATTTGGTTTATAAAGTTTATCGACTGAGTCAATCACGAAAAGAAAAATTAAATGCTCAGGAAAAAGCGAATCTGGAATCACAGCGAACACATCGTCTATGGTTAAATCAAAGTATCCAATTGCTGGCGCGAGGGCTTGATAACAACGAATTAAGCCTGACCGAGGCCAGTATTCGTATCTCCGGTTTATTGGATGCGCTGGGTGCTGATGATCAAATAAAAATAGAATTTTCTGCTTTTTATCAATTAAAAGAAAAAACCCAACATATACCCTATTTGCATGCATGGCAAAATCTGACTGCTGCGGAGCAAAATAAGTTTGATCTTGAGCGTATTCAATATGAAGCCATGTATCAGGATTTTGTTCTTGATGCGGCCAAAAAAATTATTGGCCGACATTTTTAGCCTGACGTTATTTTTTTTGCAAGATAACACCGGATTCAAGGTGATGAGTGTAAGGAAACTGATCGAATAGGGCGAAGTGTTTAATTTGATGTGTCTGCGTAAGAGTCAAAAGATTTTTATGCAGGGTTTCAGGATTGCATGAAATATAAACTATATTGTCGAATCGTTGCGCAATACGGACAGTTTTTTCATCCAGACCTGATCGTGGTGGATCGACGAAAATTGTTGAGAATTGGTAATCTTGTAAATTAATCTGCCTTAATCGAAAAAACTCCCGCTCCCCATCCAGAGCCTGTACAAATTCTTCACTCGACATGCGGGCAATTTGAATATTGGATATATTGTTTTTTTCAATATTGAACAGGGCAGAATCCACAGAGGTTTTGGAAATTTCGGTAGCGATTACTTTATTGAAATTTTTTGAAAGTGGCAGAGTAAAATTACCGTTGCCGCAATAGAGCTCCAGTAAATCACCATGAAAACCTTGAGTGTGAGTATAGGCCCAATTCAACATGTCCTGGCAAATCGAAGCATTGGGTTGAGTGAAACTGGCTTCAACCTGTTGATACCAATAATCCTGTCCGCCTACATTAAATTTTTCAATAACATAATCTTTATCCACTAAAACTCGTTGTCCTTTACTGCGCCCGACAATACTAATCTTGAGTTGGTTTTTTAATTGTGTGGCAAGATTGAACCAATCCTCATCAAGATGTTTATGATAGATGAGTGTAACTAATGCTTCACCTGAGCGGGTTGTTAAGAAATCAACTTGATAAAGTTTATGTTTGAGTTGAGGGTGTTGGCAGATGGCATCACTCAGCTTTGGCATTAATTCATTGATTGTTTTTGAACCTATAGGGAAATCATGAACAGCATAGGGTTTTTTATCCTCTTTCCCAAACATTATGTAATCCAGTTGATCACCTTTGTGCCAGGCTCTGAATTCTGCGCGCATGCGAAAATGTTGAATGGGTGAAGTAAAAATCTCGAATGAATCCAGATTTAAATTTGCAAAATCCTGTTTCAGTTTTTGAATTTTAAATTTCAACTGGGATTGATATTCGGCTTGATCGTAAATCAGAGTAGACACTATCTTCCAGATCCTGCAAAAATGGGTTGCGCATTATAACGATCAATCCGACATCAGCCAGATATTTGTCGTCAATTTCAGGTTGACACTCAAAGCAAAATCGGTAGAATGCGCGACTCTCGACAAGGGCGGTTAGCTCAGTTGGTAGAGCAATGCCCTTACAAGGCATGGGTCACAAGTTCGAGTCTTGTACCGCCCACCAGATTGACGAGTTTTGGATCGGTAGTTCAGTTGGTTAGAATACCCGCCTGTCACGCGGGTGGTCGCGGGTTCGAGCCCCGTCCGATCCGCCACATTTTAAAAGCCGCTCAATGAGCGGCTTTTTTATTGCGCAGAAATTATTTGAATAGAAACTATTTAAGTTTGTTATATTCATCTGCATATCCATGACAAATAATAAAAATCAGTGATTTATTTGACGTCAATTTTGCCCAATTTTGTCGATTAGCCCGCAATTTTGTCTAAAACTACGCCCTGTTGACCGTTTTCCATGTTTTATCGACAAGCTTTTTCTATACTTCTTTTATCTGCATCAATGGATGAAAGTCATTAATGCCTAATTTTTCCTCTGAACATACCGATGCGGTGTTTTTCTTCAGTGAGGGAGAGATTGTCAGAGAGTTGCTTTATTCGGAGTTTGAAGCAATCCTCGACGGATTTATTCCCTTTCCTGATGCCGCCAATTCGACTGCCAAAGCCGTTTATCTTAAGGTCGGTGCTGATTTACAGATAATCGGCACAGTATTCTTTTTGTTGGGTTTTGATGCCAAGGGTATGGCGGATCGTCGATGGAATGTTCCTCTGGAACAACTATTGGAGTCTTCAGGTCGCGGACCGGATTTGGGAGCGGGGCCAATAGCTTTGGCCTGTTACAGTCAGTGCCCGATTCCATGGCAACAAAAAAATCTTTGGGATCCATCTTTAGAGGGGCCCATCAACAGCTTCCAGCGCTTATATCAAGCCGTAAAAACCAATAGAATCGGTTTGACCAGAAAACCTGCAATAAAACAAATCGCGCCGGAGATATCCAATTTGACAGATAGTTTCGATCTTGAGTCAGTGCCAACCTTGAGCATAGTGTCCTCGGTTGAAAGCCCGTCAATTAAACAGACGATAGCCAATTTGAAAGAATCGGCTTACAAGCGCGAAGTGAATATTAAAAAAGAATATGAAACGCGCATAGCCAAAATGGTTAAAGAGCAACAACTGCATCTGGCTACTAACACCAACCAGTTCAAACAACAAATTAATGAAATGCAGTTGACGCATCAACAGCGTTTACAAGTGTATCAACAGAAAATACAAACTCTTGAAGAACAGCAAAAGGAACTGGAGGAAAGAAATCGTATATTAAAAGAAAATCTGGATGTGCAAGCTAACAAAGTTGAGGGCATGCGTGAATACTTTTCACATAAGCTTAAAGCCGCGCAAGATGAAAGTTCTGAAATCCAGACACTACAGGAAAATTTCACGCTTGAATTGGAAATGAGAATTCAGGCGGCAACTTCCGAGTTGCGTGAAATGCTGGAAATGCGGGAAGTGGAATTATTTTACCGCCATCAAAACGAAAGCACGTTGAAAGAAGAAATTGTTAATCTCAAACATGAAAATCAAACCTTGATCAGTCAAGGTGGAAATTACTTGCTGAATCGTTTGAGTAAAGCCGGAATTGCTTTTGTCAGCTTCCATCCCGGTGCGGGAGAAATTCGCATTATGGAAGATGATATAGGTCGTTATCTCGAAAATCCGCAAGCCTATGCCGCAGAAAAATGCGGTGTACATGAATCTTTGTATCAATCCTGGCTTGAGCATTATCATCTGCCGGTTTGTCGTGCGCGCGATACTCAAGGACAGCTTTGTGGAAAACCACTGACTCGAATTGAGTCGCCTCTCAACTATCACCCTGGTGAAAATGATTGTTGTGATCAACATCAGGCACTGAGTTATTTGCGGTTGGTTGAAAAGCAGTAACCTGTGAATTACTCCGATTTTTTGCAAAAAGCACAAGCGGTTCCCCTTCAAAAAATTCAGTTACCTGTTTTCAAAAATGCAGGCGTAGAACTGATTGTTCGTCGTGATGATTTATTTGATTCCATGATGAGTGGAAATAAATTCTATAAATTATTTTTTAATCTTGAGGCAATGAAGTGCAAAGGATTCCGACGCTTGTTGACTTTTGGTGGCGCATTTTCAAACCATATCCACGCCACAGCTGCAGCGGGTAAACAATTTGGTTTTGATACTGTGGGTATGATTCGCGGTGAAAAACGGTCGGTGTTGAACCCATGTTTGCAAGATGCTGTTAGTTGGGGGATGCAGCTGGAGTATCTTTCTCGCGATCAATACAGGCAGTCCTATGACATTGATTTTCAAAATTATTTGGCGAACAAATTTGATGCCTGGGTGGTGCCGGAAGGTGGTGCCAACATAGAGGGAGCAAAAGGAATGCAGCTCGCCGGGTCTGCGCTTGGCAAACAATTAAACTATGAATTTACGGCGGTATGTCTTGCGTGTGGAACTGGCACGAGTTTGGCAGGTGTTGCGGCTGGTGTGCCCGAAAATATCCCTGTGTATGGTTTTTCTGTTTTGAAAGGCCAAGGGGATATGGCCTTGAATGTAAGACGTTATTTTCAGTTGTTAAAAAATGATAAATCGCCAGAAAACTGGCGTCTGATAACCGGCTTTCATGCCGGGGGATATGCCAAAAAACTCCCGGCCCATTTACAACAATTTTGGTTTGAATTCGAAAAAGAGACAGGAATATTGCTGGATCCTGTTTACACACTAAAATTGTTTTGGGGGATAGTCAGTTTGGTCAAGCAGGGATTTTGGAAAAAGGGTTCGAGAATTATCGCTATTCATTCCGGTGGTTTACAAGGGCGTCGTGGTTTTGAATTTTGATTGAGGGATTGTGTATGACAACTCAGCACTCAGCAAGTCGCGTGATAGATTTTGATTTGGCTTTAACAAAAAGTTTGGTGCCATTAAAAGATATGAGCGAGAGCCATTTGCTTGCTTTGCTTGAATCCGCACAAACGGAATTTGTCTGTGCGGGGCAGGTGGTTTTTACTGCGGGAACTTTTATTGGCGAACATGTTTATTTGTTGCATGGCACTTTGTCCATGGTTATGCCTGATCAATCCCGACAACAGATCAAGGGGCGCAGTAGTTTGCTACCGGTCATACATTCCGATCCATGTCCCTACACATTAATAGCAGAAACAGATTCCAGCCTGTTACGTATCAATAGTGACAAACTCGATAAGATGCTGACCTGGAGTAATATTGCGGATTATTTGCAGCTCAATATTTCTCGCGAACGTGATTTGGATGAAGATGCTGATTGGATGATGACCGTATTAAAATCCAACTTATTTTTTAAAGTTCCCCCGATTAATGTAGAAGATATTTTTTCGAGACTGACGCCCAAAGTTGTCTACAGAAATGAAGTGATTATTCGTCAGGGGGAAATGGGTGATCGCTGTTATTTTATTAAAGAAGGTGAAGCTGAAGTTAGCCAATTTGATGGTAATGAAGTCAAAGTGGTTGCACGAATCGCGGAAGGACGCTGTTTTGGTGAAGATGCACTGGTTAATGATGCGCCCCGAAATGCCACTATTACCATGCGTACAGACGGTGTTTTAATGTGTCTGGATAAACAGGATTTTTACCGATTGTTGAAAGAACCGGTTGTTACCAGTATTACGCTGCAAGAGTTAAATGAAAAAGTAAAACAAGGTTATGTTTGTATTGATATGCGTACAGAAGAGGAATACAACCAACGCCATTTACCTTTTGCTGTGAATATTCCGTTGAATTTATTGGCAATTAAATCCCGTTTGTTGAATCGATCCACGCATTATATTTTTTACTGCGACACCGGTCGCCGTAGTCGGGCAGCTGCACATTTGTTGGCGCAATTGGGGTATCAAACCTATGCTTTGCACCAGTGCGCCCAGTTGTTTAATGACCCTGCCTATGCCACAAAATGGGAAGACAAAAGCAACTATTTATTGCGCGATGGTAAAGCTGTCGCCGGGAATTAATGGCGAGCTCTTAGTAGCAGTCCCTGACATTCCCCTTTGGTTGCAGCGACTTCCAGCTGCATTAATTCTTTCTCACTCAATCGACCCGGGCTGGCAATTACCGTATTGCTGGTGCCGGAAGCCAATGCCTCCCAAATCAACCAGAGTGGATTTTCATCCTGGCAGTGAATCAATCGAATGCATTGTGTGTTGACACCATAAGCTTCCAATAAGTCGCGGTGTAAATGTTTAGGTGATACCCAGGTAATCCATCGATCACCTGAATTGCGGCTGAGATGGGCCAGCATAGGTAACAACAAATGCATTTGATCAGGTGTATCACTGGTAAGTACCAATTCAGTGACACCAAAAGCTTTTGTTGGAACTGATGGGGTTTGAAATTTGTAAGGATTAGTCACGACGAATTACTCCTACACTTAAACCTTCGATATTGAATTCCTGTTTGCGTAAATCAACAGTGATGACATCAAACTCGGGATTTTCCGGCCACAGTTCTACGATGGAATTGTTGTTGGTTTTTTTGAAACGTTTAACCGTTACTTCTTCATCAATTCGTGCAACCACAATTTGCCCATTGCGTGCTTGTTGAGTGCTGTGTACGGCTAACAAATCGCCATCCAGAATGCCAATATCTTTCATGCTCATGCCTTTGACTCGCAAGAAATAATCAGCGCTTGGGTTGAAAAATTGGTTGGGAATATTGCAGTAATCTTCAATATTTTCCTGGGCAAGAATCGGGTTGCCAGCGGCGACACGGCCAATAATTGGAATACCTTGATGTTGTGCCTCTTCAGGCAATCTGATTCCGCGTGAGGCGCCGGGAATAATTTCAATAGCGCCTTTGCGTGCCAGGGCTTTGATATGTTCTTCAGCGGCATTGGCGGATTTGAAGCCAAGGATTTCGGCAATCTCCGCACGGGTAGGGGGATAACCGGTCTCTTCTGCATATTTCTTGATAAGGCTCAAAACTTGTTCCTGGCGCGATGTAAGGTTGAGCATTTGGCTTCTCCGATATCTGTTTATTTATACAGTTATTGTGATTATATACAGTATATTGATTGACGCAACCCCCTGGCCTGAAATGTTTCAATCCCTGTTTGGTGAAGATGACAAAAGATCATTAAAGAAAAACTGGGTCTTGCCGCTAGATTTAGCACTAACCCCATCACAAGAATTCAGGTGTTGTATGAATGCTTATTCCGCTGCCCAGAGTTATTCCAATATCAAAGTCCAATCCAGTGTCGAAGACGCAAGCCCACATCGTTTGATCCAGATGTTATTTGAAGGTGTTTTAGAACGAATTGCCCAAGCCAAAGGTGCCATGCTGCAAAAACAAATAGCTCGCAAGGGTGAGTTGATTGGTAAAGCGGTGGCGATTGTGGGTGGATTGCAAGGCAGTTTGAATGACTCGGAAGGAGGGCATTTGGCCGCCAATCTTGAAAATTTGTATGACTATGTGATTCGTCGTTTGATACAAGCCAATCACGAAAACAAACCGGAATATCTGGATGAATGTGGTCGGCTGTTGGCTGAAATCAAACAAGCTTGGGATGCTATAGGCCCGGATGTGAGGAAATAATCATGACTTTGAAACTGGTTGAAGATCCCTCTTATAAAGGTGAAGCCGGGATTTCTGCGTTACGTGCAGTGCAGAGTGAATTAAACGCAGCAGTACAAATGGAAGATTGGGGAAAAATTCGTCAGCTGGATGCCATTTGTGCAAATCTGATTGAAAAAGTCATAGCGGCCAATCATGAAGACAAATCGACTTTGGTGCGTGCTTTGTCTGAACTCAAAGGCGTTTATGCGAATTTAATTGTGCGTTGCCATCAAGAAATGGATGTATTAGAAAAAGTCAGCTAGGTATACTTCGAACTTCAGTTTTCGAGTGACCTTTGCATGACCTACCAATTTTTTGCGACCTGCCCCAAAAGCCTCGAAGGGCTGCTTTTTCAAGAATTAAATGATTTAGGTGCGACTGATCTGCGTGAGACAGTTGCCGGTGTTTATTTCTCTGGCGATATTCGTCTCGCCTATAAAGTGAATCTTTGGTCGCGTTTGGCCAATAAAATTTTATTGCCTTTGGATTCATTTCCGGTTTCCAGTCAGGAAGATCTCTACGAGGCTGTGCGTAAACTTCCCTGGCAAGAACATATCAGTCCGAGTGGTAGTTTGTTAATTGATTTTGTCGGCACCAACGATGCCATTCGCAATACACAATTTGGTGCGATGAAAATTAAAGATGCCATAGTGGATTGTGTTCGTGATTTTTCCGGGTCGCGTCCCTCCATTGCCAAACGTGATCCTGATCTGCGAGTCAATGCACGTTTATCCAAAAATAATCTGATTATCAGTATCGATTTATCCGGCGATAGTTTGCATCGTCGCGGTTATCGTTTGAAGCAAGGTATCGCACCCTTAAAAGAAAATTTGGCGGCGGGTATTTTGTTGCGTGCCGGTTGGCCGCAAATTGCCAAAGAGGGCGGGGCATTGCTGGACCCTATGTGTGGATCAGGCACTTTTTTAATTGAGGCTGCATTAATTGCAGCGGATATTGCACCAGGATTAGCACGTGCCAGTTTTGGTTTCGAACGTTGGTTAAATCATCGTAATGATATTTGGTTGGAGTTACGTGATGAAGCGCATCAACGAAAAAAATTGGGTTTGGCGAATATGCATTTGCCGGAAATCCGTGGCTACGATGCAGATTTATCAGTGATTCGTGCCGCAGAAGAAAATATTGTGACTGCAGAATTGGATCATTGGTTGCGTGTGTCGCGTAAAGAGGTTGGCGAATTTAAAAAGCCTACGCATAAACAATTGGATTCAGGTTTGATTTTAACCAATCCACCTTATGGCGAACGTTTGGGTGATATTGAATCATTGAAAATGTTGTATGCCCATTTAGGTGAACGGTTGCGTAATGAATTCCAGGGTTGGCAAGCGGCAATTTTTACCGGTAATCCTGAATTGGGAAAACAAATGGGATTGCGTGCCGAAAAGAAATATAAATTTTTTAACGGCACTATCGCCAGTGAATTACTGACTTTTTCAATTGATCAGGATGCGTTTGTGAAAAGTCGCGTTGAACAAGATGAACGTTTTAGTGCTGATGAAAATAAGCGTCAAGTGGCAGAAGCAAAAGTAAAAGAATCGGTTCAACAGGAACGCGAACAAGCTTTAACGCCCGGTGCACAAATGCTGGCGAATCGTTTGCAGAAAAATAAAAAACAATTGGATAGATGGTTGAAGGCCAATCAGATCAGTTGTTATCGACTTTATGATGCCGATATGCCGGAATATTCTGCGGCGATT
>CAMLRJ010000040.1 GCA_946482345.1 uncultured Cellvibrio sp. | reverse complement strand
GCGACCAAAGCCCATCATCACCGCAGAAAAAATTCCCGGGCTTGCTGTTGGCAAGACAACACCCACCATTGTTTGCCAGGGTGTTGCACCCAAAGCCAAAGAGCCCTGTGTTAGATGACGCGGCACACTGAAAATTGCATCTTCCGCAATTGAAAAAATAGTGGGTATAACTGCAAAACCCATGATGATGCCGACAACCAATGCATTGCGTTGGTCGTAATCAATTCCGTGATCGGTAAACCACTGACGCATACTGCCATTGAAAAACCAGATTTCTGTTAAGGGGCTTAAGGTCACACAAAAATAAATGCACAATACCAACGGCAATAAAACAATTGTTGCCTCCCAACCCTCAGGAACTTTATTGCGGATAGACGCAGGAAATTTACTCCAGGCAAAACCAGTGATTAA
Organism: uncultured Cellvibrio sp.; assembly: GCA_946482345.1. The sequence continues at coordinate 12,837 of CAMLRJ010000040.1, read as the reverse complement.
CATTACCAATGGCAATAAAACCAAAATACTGAAAATGGCTGGCAAATGATTTTCCATAAAAGGCGCCAACCAAAGTCCTGCTAAAAATCCCAGAATAACCGTGGGTAAAGCCGCCATAATTTCAATTGTCGGTTTAACAACGCCACGCAATTTGGGTGTCATAAAATAGGCAGTGTAAATTGCGCCCATAACACCCAGTGGTACAGCGAATAATATCGCAAAAAATGCCGCTTTTAATGTACCTATAGTTAAAGGAACAAAACTCATTTTTGCTTCAAAATTATCGCTACCGGATGAAGCCTGCCAAATATATTCCGGTTGCTGGCGACCTTCGTACCACACTTTTTCCCACAAAGAACTGAAAGACACTTCAGGGTGTTTGTTCCATACATCGGCAACCAATAAATTCAATTGCTGATTCATCAATAAGGCTTTGCCATTAATCGGTGAAATCGCCAGATAATCCACAGGCGTTGACATCTTTTGTTCAAACAAATGGCGCGCGGATGTCGCAAAATATATTCCGATATTGTTTTGATCATCCAGCGCCCAAAAACCACGGCGAGAATATTCCGGCACTATTGATTTAATCGAACCCGACAAGGATTTAAAATCGCGCACAGGTTTTAATGCATAAATATTGTTATCGTCACGCACTAAAAACCATTGCGATAAAGAACCTTTATTGGTTCCCACTATGATTGATCCTGTGCCCACCAAAAATTCTATTGCCGTAATTTTTCCATCTTCAATGACAACCGGCGTTTGAATGGATACTGAATCCGGATCAGCAATTTTATATAGGAATATTTGTGATTGATCAGTTGCTACAATCAAATGCTGGCCAGTTTCATCCAATAATAATTTTTGTGGGTGTTGGTCATTTGGTAAAGATGGCAAGTTGAAAATGTCCTGCGTTAACGACACATCACCTGTAATAAAATTTTTCGATGCAGAAAATACGCCCAACAATAATCGATGATCAGCCGTTGCTGCTGCCACCAAAGTTCCATTGGTTGTTTGTTGTATGGCAAGCTGATGGATTGCTGACTGCTTTGCATCCAGTTGAATTGGCAGCTCCCCCAGGGGATACACAATTTCCGGTGTAATATGGCGCTTATCTTGCGGATAACTGATTTGGTAATCTGTTTTAATTAACTGAAACGTTCCATTACTCAAACCATAAGCGGTTTCACCATACATCGCCATACTGGTGGCGAATGCAGTAGCAGAAATGTTTTCAGGAAAAACCAGTTTATAGGATTGTGTTTTTTTGCCATCAGTCACATTAAAAAATTCTATATCTCCCTGTTGATAATAAATTGCGCCAATTTCTTCATATCGCTCAATATTGATTTGTGCCACTTGTTTGTTTTCTGCGTCACTCTGCAAACTGAATTCCTGTGTGACATCCACTGTTGCACCCTTCAATAGAGGCGCTACTTCGGAAAACAAATAGAAGAAAATCAGTCCAAGAGAAAACACCACTGCCATACCCGCCGCCATAATTCCGTAACGGGAAAACTGATCTTTGAAATAACGAATGCGTCGCAACCGCGCACGCTGTTCAGAATTGGGAAGCAAGGGACTGGATGAAGTGGACATACAATGCTCTGGATGACAATTTAGGCTTGAGCATGGTATCGGGCAATCATGACATTTTTGTTACAAGTTCCTGACTGTCACAATTTAGTCATCATTTTTTATTGCGCAAAAAAAAGGCAGACACATGGTCTGCCTTCTTCAAGAATCGCTATTTATTTTTGCAATTCAGCCAAAGCCTTGTTCACGATTGACACAGGCAATGGAATATAACCGTCTTTTACTACTGTTTGTTGACCTTGTTTTGATAACACCATTTTCAAAAATTCCAATTGCATCTTATCAACCGGATGATTGGGCTTTTTGTTGATGTATACATAAAGAACACGAGCTAAAGGATATGTACCATCCAGCGCATGTGCTGCATCAGCAGGAACAAAAGCTTGTCCGTCTTTTTTCGATATAGGTAAAGCACGCACACCCGAAGTAATATAACCAATACCGGAATAACCGATACCGTTCACCGAACTGGTGACACCTTGCACTACAGCAGATGAACCAGGCTGTTCATTGATGGTGGCTTTGAAATCACCTTTACAAAGTGCGACTTCTTTGAAGTATCCGTAAGTACCTGAAACCGCATTACGACTGTACAACGTAAAATCGCGATTTGCCCAAGAGCCGGTTAAACCCAGATCACCCCATCGCACTATATCCTTTGCTTCACCGCACTTGCGTGTTGCCGAAAAAATTGCATCCACTTGTTGCAAACTTAACCCTTTAATCGGGTTGTCTTTGTTGACATAAACAGCCAATACGTCAATTGCAACCGGAACTGCTGTCGGCTTGTAACCGAATTTCGCTTCGAAAGCCTGCACTTCTTCCGATTTCATTTCGCGACTCATAGGCCCGAAATTAGCGGTACCTTCAGTCAAGGCTGGTGGTGCAGTCGATGAACCGGCACCTTGAATTTGAATATTGATATTGGGATAAAGTTTTTTGAAATCTTCCGCCCAAAGTGTCATCAGATTATTCAGCGTATCCGAACCAATAGAGTTCACGTTGCCAGACACACCAGTAGTCACTTTGTATTCCGGTAAATTGGAATCAACAACTGCCTGTACAGCTGCCGCACAAACCATGGAACCAACCAGCACCAGGTTTTTAATCATCTTCATGGCGTTCATAGAGCGCTCCGATTATTGAAAGTAAATTGAAATCTCGAAATATCCGTGCTTTCGATGCAGGCAATTTACAAAATGAATATGACACTCTGATGACAAAGATAAATTTGTCATCAGAGTGTCATTAATCGGTCATGAAATTATTTCTTACTTAACAACCCGCAAACCAGGACGTTTGATGCTGGTGACATTTTTTTCGGGGTTGGTTCCCGTTGGTGGAGGAGTGGGTTCGGGAGGTTGGGGTTCGAGGGGTTCGGGGCCGAACATCATGCCCTGTCCATTTTCGCGCGCGTAAATTCCCTGAATTGCATGGCATGGGATATAAAGTCTGTGGGGAACACCGCCAAAACGTGCGTTGAAGGCAACTGCCGTTAAATCCATAACAAAATCCTGGACGGCTGTTGGTGAGATATTCAATAAAATATGTCCGTGTTTATCGAGGTATTGCTGTGGTACCTGCGTTCCCGGAACATGAGCATCCACCAGAATTTGCGGTGTACAGGCGTTATCGACCAACCACTCGTAAATTGCACGAAGGAGATAAGGACGAGTCGAGGTCATTTTCATAAAGACTTCCCCACAATTTCCGCAACTTTATGGAAACAAAACAAAACGGGCGACCTAAGCCGCCCGTCAGACTAACAGAAACTATTCATCAGGAAAGCAGGTTTTTAGTGAACGTCTTTCCAATATTCGCGATTCAGGAAATAGACAAAGATAAATAGAATCAAAATAAATCCAAGAACCCATTTACCTGTTGTTTTACGTTCGACAGCAGCTGGCTCGCCTACATAAGCCAGAAAGTTGGTCAAATCAAACGCTGCTTGATCAAACTCGGCAGCTGTCATACTGCCTTTGACTTTCCCTTCCTTTAACGCACCGCAATGTTCGTCCATTTCCAGCTGCCCTACTTCATCGCGCAAAGGGCCACCGTTGTGATTCAACTTTGGTCCTGCACCACACTCCAGTAAACCTTGTGGGCCAATCAAAACATGGGGCATACCAACGTTAGGGAATACACGATTATTCACACCCCATGGGCGAGTATCGTCTTTGTAGAAATTACGTAAGTAGGTGTAGATCCACTCGGGTGAACGGGCACGCGAAACCAGAGTAAGATCCGGTGGCACCACACCAAACCACACTTTCGCCTGTTGTGGCTTCATGGAGATTTCCATCAGTTGACCTATACGTTGACCACCTTGAATCAAAGTACCATCCATTAATTCAGTGGGAATATCCAGATCACTGGCAACTCGTTCGAACCGGGAGTATTTCACTGAGTGGCAACCCATGCAGTAGTTCACAAAATACTTGGCGCCGCGCTGTAAAGACTCTTTGTTGGTTAACTCTGGCTCCATTTTGTCGCAGGGTATAGCGCCACACTTGAACGCACCCTCACTGGCAACCGCCTTGATAGGAATCACTGCCAGCAGCACAAAGAAAGCAAAGCCCGCCCAAACCAGATAAGCAGGCAAACCTTTGGCCTGTGTTCGCGAAGGTTCGGTACCATCGTAATCACGCGAAGCCAATACCGGTAAAGCAGCAAAAATAATCGCCAATATCAAGCTCAAACCTGTTACCAGAACCGGAATATGTGAATCGGTATATTTATCGTTGAATGTATAGTTGATAGCGAATGCAGCAAATATCAATGCAAAAACGCCACACAATATCCAGGACACAGGCGACTTGGCTTTCGCTTTATCAGGATTGGTCCATACAGGCATAGTGAAAAAATAAGCGAAGTAGAAAGTGGTTGCGATTTGCGACAGGAAGGTTCTGCCTTCTGTTGGCGCCTTCACTCCCAGATAACCCAAAATCACAAACATTGACGCAAAAGCCAGCAACATCAAACGAGTGATTTGGCCACGATAACGTAGGGATTTCACCTTGCTACGATCCAACCATGGCAGGAAGAAGAGCACAACTATAGCGGCCACCATTGCCAAAAAGCCCAGGAATTTGGCTGTCAGAGTGAACACACCCAGATCAATTTCCAGGGTAACCGCACGCAACACAGCGTAGTAAGGAGTGAAATACCAGACAGGCGCAATATGGGTTGGTGTTTTCAGATTATTGGCTTCTTCGAAGTTAGCCAATTCAAGGAAATAACCGCCCATTTCCGGCGTAAAGAAAATCACATAACAGAAAATAAACAGAAAGCAGCAAATGCCTATCAAATCATGAACAGTGTAATAAGGATGAAATGGCACACCGTCGAGAGGAACGCCATTAGCGTCTTTGTTCTTTTTAATCTCGACGCCATCGGGGTTATTAGATCCCACTTCATGCAATGCCAGGATATGAAAGACAACCAAAGCCAGCAATACAATCGGCAAAGCCACCACATGCAAAGCAAAGAATCGATTCAGAGTTGCGCCGGAAATCAGGTAGTCACCACGAATCCACTCTACCAATGCATCACCAATACCGGGAATAGCGCCAAACAAGGATACGATTACCTGAGCACCCCAGTAAGACATTTGCCCCCAGGGTAATACATATCCCATAAAGGCTTCAGCCATCAGTGCCAGATAGATAAACATGCCAAAAATCCACACCAACTCGCGCGGCTTTTTGTAGGAACCGTACATCATCCCGCGAAACATATGCAGATAAACCACAACAAAGAACGCGGAGGCACCAACCCCATGCATGTATCGCAGAATATTTCCGTAAGGAACGTCCCGCATAATGTATTCAACCGACTTGAAAGCTTCTTCCGCAGTTGGCGTGTAGAACATAGTCAACCAGATACCTGTCACCAGCTGGTTGACCAAAACAAGAAGGGACAAAACCCCGAAGAAATACCAGAAATTGAAATTTTTGGGTGCATAGTACTTACCCATATGGGTATCCCAGGCACGTTGAACAGGGAGACGGTCATCAATCCACTGCCACAAACCTACTAACCAATTCATATTAAGCCCCTTGCTCCTCACCTATAACAACCAAAAACTCACTCTCGTATTTATGAGGTGGAATCTCCAAATTTATTGGTGCAGGCATACTTTTGTAAACCCGGCCGGCCAAGTCGTATTTGGATCCATGACAGGGACAAAAGAAACCGCCCTGCCACTTGTCGCCACCCAAATCCGCCGCGCCTACATCCGGACGAAACATAGGAGCACAACCCAAATGCGTACAAACACCTAAAAGAATCGCAAATTCCTTATTAACCGCTCTCTCGGGATTTTTTGCATATTCAGGCTGAACTGACCTGTCTGATTGAATATCACTCAGCATTTCTTCTACCGTCTTCAAGCCATCGATAGCAGCTTGAGTACGACGAACGATATAAACCGGTTTACCACGCCACTCAACAGTGATCATTCCACCAGGTTCAATCTTGCTGACATTAACTTTGACTGGAGCACCGGCAGCCTTGGCTTTGGCGCTTGGGTACCAGGACCCGACGAATGGAACAGCAGCACCCACCACACCTACAGCACCGACAACTGATGTGCCGATAATGAGATTGCGACGGGTTTTATTAACAGCGTCATTACTCATGACGATTCTCCCCCAAGAGCTTGAAAAGCTGGAAAGTCGATTGTCGTTTTAATCCCTGACAATCGAAATAAATAATGTTTTGGCGAGTCCACAAAAGGCGGGCAATGTTAAAGAATTCACGCCGCGCTTACAAGAATAACCACAGTAATAAGACGGGTTATAGGCGTAAAATTTTAGACATAAAAAAACGCCCAAGCCAGAAAAGACTTGGGCGTTTTTGACAATCATCAAATGGTGAAGAATAAAAACACCAAATTGATAATTAACGCTTGGAGTATTGTGGTCTCTTACGCGCTTTACGCAAGCCAACTTTCTTACGTTCAACTTCACGAGAATCGCGGGTTACATAACCGGCTTTACGCAAATCAGAACGAAGCGCCTCGTCGTATTCCATTAATGCACGGGTCAAACCATGACGAATGGCACCTGCTTGTCCGAAACTACCACCACCAGTCACAGTGACAGTCACATCAAACTTACCAACCATATCGACCAGTTCCAACGGTTGCATCACAACCATGCGTGCCACCGGGCGACCAAAGTATTCTTCTATGCTGCGATCATTGATACTGATCTTGCCAGTACCTTGAGTAATAAACACACGAGCGGTTGAGGTTTTACGACGGCCTGTACCGTAGTATTGAGTTGCTGACATGGTTTATCCCCTTATATATCCAGCACTTTAGGCTGTTGTGCAGTGTGTGGATGTTCGCTTCCGCCGTAAACTTTCAGCTTTCTGAACATAGCGCGACCCAATGGACCTTTTGGCAACATACCCTTGACCGCAGTCTGGATAGTGCGCTCGGGCGCTTTTTGGATCAGTTTGTCAAAGCTGATGGACTTGATACCCCCAGGGTGATTGGTGTGATGGTAATAAATCTTGTCAGTGGTTTTACGGCCTGTCACACGCACTTGGGCAGCATTGATCACGACAATAAAATCGCCTGTGTCAACGTGCGGGGTGAATTCGGGCTTGTGTTTGCCACGCAAACGCGAGGCAATTTCAGCAGATAAACGACCAAGGGTTTTATTGGCCGCATCCACTATGTACCAGTCATGCACTATGGCTTCTGGTTTGGCAACGTATGTCTTCATGTTATTCCTGCCTGGGATGGATGTGAGTAGGCGCAAAAAAGCGCCATGAAAAATACCCCCTATTTGAGGGAGGCGGGATTCTACATACCGAAACCTTCAAAGGCAAGCAGTGTAAGCCCTCCTACTTCATCTGCATGATATTCGCTTCAGCCAAATAACACTCTGTATACAAGGCACCCACCTCAGGGTGAAAAGAACTGGTTAGCAACATGGATTTGTCGCGTTCAAGCAACAAGTGTTGTGATTGATCGGAAAATTTCATGTATTGGATGCCCGATTCACGACAAATCCCGCCGTTGATAAAGTAAACACCCGCAGCGTCCGCCCCCAATAACTTTTGATGCTCCGGAAAGCTGGGGCTGATTAATTGCAAGGATTCATCTTTTATATGCATCCGCCAAAGACCCGCTTCACTGGTGTATTGGAAAAAGATATTCCCTGCATAAGCCACCACAGAACCGACAGAGCCAAAAGTCAGTTGTTTCGATTGTCGGGATTTTAAATTCACCCGCCAAAGATTTTTCACATCACCGCTTTGTTTTAACAAAATCAATTCTTGCGATGCCAACAAATAAGCAACCGGCTCGATATTAGTTTTATCGCGCCACAGCAAACTGGTTTGTGCACCGGAAAAATCGTAACGATAAAGCTCTTCACCGGCATTAAAAATTAAACTCCCGGCAGGGTCTGACCAAATAATACTGCCAACTTTTCGAGGCACCGCTTGCTGCGTCAACTGATGCTCCTGTCCCGATTCAACCAACCATAAATGTGTGTGATTATTGCGAACTGAAACATAAGCCACCTGTTTACCATCGGGTGAAAAACTGGCGGCGTAATTGAAATCTTTATTTTGTGTTAATGGTGTTGTGTCGCCGTCAGTTTTTAACATCACAATGTTTGAACCGCGTTTTTCTTCGGTATAAAAAATACTTTGTCCATCAGGACTGTAACGCGGGCGAGAGATCACTTTGTCTTTAATATCGGCAATCGAAACATCAATCCGTTGTCCATCCAGATACAACAATTGCATTTTTCTGCTGGCTCCGGAATAAATCAACACACCGCTACCATCCGGAATCCAACTGATATCCGCCGCGCCCTCCTGCGTCAGTAACCATCGACTGATGAGTGACTGATCTTCGTTTAAAAAATCAATCTGCAATTTATTTTGTTGCAAACTGGCTAGTGCCGTTCTTTTATTCTGTATATCACTGGCAACAGGATTGGTTGCCCCCGGTATTTCAGCCAACAGATTGAGCGCCTGATTCAAAGTGGAATAGTGATACCGCCCACTGGTCGCACCATTACCCTGTCTGGCAACAAATTCCAGCGTACTTTCATCCCACCAACTCACACTCAATACCCTTCCTTGCCACTGACTCAGCAGTTGTTTTTCCAACAACAGTTTATTGTCGAGATCCAAAGAGAAAATATGAAAGGAATAAAGATAATTGGGTTTCTCATAAAAGTTGGGAGTTAAGGGCATACCCTCCAACTGGATGACTTCTGCAGCGACCAAATGCTTGCCTTCAGGTGACCAGGCTAATTTAAACCAATAACCGTTGGTGGTCGCCACAACCCAATCTTGTCCCTGGCGATTACGTACCACCAATTCACTTCGGGTTTCACCCCGTTCATTTAATTGTTCGCGCACATAAACCAGATGCTGGTTATCCGGGTGTGGTGCTGCATTGCGTTCGTGGCCTGTTTCATTGGTATAACCCAGAGTAGAGATAAACCGGGTTTTATGATGTTTATCGACAACTGGTATTGAATTAGAGAGCAAGTGATAACCCACCAACACAGATATCACACAGGCGATTATCACCAGAGGCAAATATCCCCATTTCTTTTCCACAACATTATTTACAGGCTGCTCAACGGGGGTTGCGGGAATAGATGATTCAGGTTCAGCTGATACTGCTACAGGTTGATGAAACTCCGGTTCTATCTGTAATTGATAACCACGTTTTGAATAGTGGGTAATCAGTTCCTGATCCACCGCCAAATCTGCAAACGCAGCTCGTATGGAATTAATACTTTTTTGTACTGATCCATGGGTAACGATTCGCCCGGACCACAAACGCTCAATTAATTCATGGTTACTGATGACGCGTGTCTGATTCTTTGCCAAATAATGGAGTACCGCCATAGCCTTTGGTTGCAGGCTGACCGTTTCACCTTTGGCTGACAGGGTATTGTGGGAAGGAGACACCATAACTTCACCCAGACTAAAGTCGTGCTCACTATGTATCTCTGTCGTTACAACCGGCTTTTGCATCTAAGCACCTGTATTTCTTATTTAGGGTTGGGCCGGAGGCCCTATCAGCAAGCTAATTTTGCAAGATGTGGCAACCCAATTACAAGGCAACACAATCAGTTGATGGATCAGTATCTTATTGATTTTAATAATAAAAAAATTGGTAAGTGAATGGTATGCCCGAAGTTTTTTTATGGTCAGTCGTTTTCTGATGATTTGCAATATATTCATTTCACCTCCTGCCCGATTGAGGTGAAATCAACCAAACCAAATAGAGGTTTATCATGAAATTAGCAATATTCACTTTAGTGTTTGTTTTTCCAATATTCGCTCTTGCCAATGAGCGCCAGGACAAACCCCTGGTCTACCTCAACAAAAATATCGGTTTTAACGTGCCAGGTTATAAGTACACCCAGACAGAATATCCTTGCGACATTGATGTAACGCTGGTTAACAACCTGATACAGAAAGCCGACAAAAAAGCGATTCAACTGGAACCGGTTAATACCCTTGAGAAAATCAAGAATGGCGTAGTTCCGGTTTTGGCAATTGACATAGAACAGCTTGTACTGGGCGATAAAAAATTCGGCACTGAACAGGACTCCACATTACCCAAAGTCCAAATCACCGCTGCATTGATAAAAGGCAAGGATATGGTTACCGCCAAACATACCTGTGCTTTTGCAACCTTATACGAGCTTAATCCTAATTCAAATGTGATGGATTTGAGCGGACCCACGGTTTGCTCCGCCACCCGAAAATGCCTGAAGGACTTGAGTGCAGACGTCATCGAATGGATTGAACCGCAACTCTGAACCCTCAAGGCTTTACAGAGGCGCGAGCCTCTGTCTTTTTTACTTTTCCTCCAGTGTTTTATTCCTGTCTCCCAATACCCGGTTTTGTCGCCTAAAAAAGAATTGCACAATTTCCTGCTCCAGCTCGTCCAAAATGCCAAAAATAAGTGCACAAATCCTGTCTTCGATTTTTGCTTTTAAAGCTAACCCTCTCAGTTTCGCCCCTTTTCCGTTTTATTATCGATACAGTCCGGTGCAAAATTTCCAATTTTATTTTTTTTGCGCACCGCAAAAGAGCAATTAATTCGTTTTCAAGGAATTGGCACAAGGCTTGAATAAGCCCTCCTGTCGATCACAAAAATTACCTAGATAAATTTTTGTTGCACCCAAAATCATTGCAGGAGTCTATTCCATGAAAGCTGTATCAAAAGGCTGTAATAAATTTCAAAAAATATTTAAAAAATTTGCTGTTGCCGTATTCACACTTTCAAGCTGTTTGATTGCAAATCAAATTTTTGCTGAAACAGGCCCAGCCGAAAAAACTGATTTAAAATTTGGCTTCATCAAATTAACAGACATGGCTGATCTCGCCGTTGCTTATGAAAATGGTTATTTCGACGATGAAGGATTGAATGTCGAAATTGAAGCACAAGCCAACTGGAAAGTTGTGTTGGATCGTGTAATTTCCGGTGAACTGGATGGATCACATATGCTACTCGCGCAACCTGTAGCAGCCAATATTGGTTATGGAACACCTGCAGAACTGGTATTCCCTTTAACTATGACCAACAACACTTATGCGATTACAGTGTCGAATGAAATCTGGAAAAAAATGAAAAAAAATATTCCAGTAGATGCCAACAAAAAAACCATTCATCCAATCAGTGCCGATACATTAAAACCCGTTGCTGATGCCGCAAAAAATGCGGGAAAAAGTTTACAAATGGGTGTGGTATTCCCGGTTTCCACACACAACATGGGTTTACGTTATTGGTTAGCTGCTGGCGGAATAAAACCTGGCTATTACGCACCACACAAAGGTGATATCACCGGTCAAATTGATGCTGATATTTTGTTATCCGTAACGCCTCCACCACAAATGCCAGCCACTATGGAAGCAGGTACCATTCAGGGTTATTCAGTGGGTGAGCCATGGAACCAACAAGCGGTATTTCGTGGAATTGGTGTCCCCGTTGCAACTGTGTATAACAAAATAGGCGATAAAGTTTTTGGCATGCGCAAAGATTTTATTCAAAAAAATCCAAACACTTCAATTCGCGTTGTCAAAGCGTTAATTCGTGCAGCCAAGTGGCTTGATGAAAATAATAACGCCAATCGTTCTGCAGCGGCAAAAATGATTTCTGCTTCGCATTATGTAGGCGCCGACTACAAAGTTATCGCCAACTCAATGACGGGCGTATTTGAATATGATCGCGGTGATATTCGTCCTGAACCTGATTTCAATACTTTCTTCCGTTACAACGCATCCTACCCACACGTATCCGATGCAGTTTGGTATCTCACTCAAATGCGTCGCTGGGGACAAATTCCTGAAGCCAAATCTGATGACTGGTACATGGAAAATGCAAAAAAAGCCGTTGCACCGGAAATTTATCAACAAGCTGCTTTGGATTTGATTGCTGAAGGAAAAATGACAGCGAAAGATTTCCCGGATTTCAAAACGTTTACCGGTATCCGTACACCAGATGAAACTGTGTGGATTGACGGTATCAAGTTCGATGCAAATAAACCCAATGATTATTTGAAACAATTCAAAATCGGTTTGAAAGGCGACGAAAAGCTGTAAGAACATTCTGTAGGCTGGGCATAAAGCGAAGCGTGCCCACGCTGAATAAAGTTAGGTGGGCACGCTTCGCTTTATGCCCACCCTACGATGACACCGGGGAAAATTATGAGTAGCGTCTTAACAGGTTCAAATTTTATAAAAATGGAAAAAATTACACCGGCCAAACTGCGTAGCATTGTATTGTCAATATTAATGCCAATAGTGGGTATATTGATATTCGTACTGATTTGGCACATAGCAGCGCCCAACATCAAAACCTCATTGGGAAATTTTCCGCAACCGACCGAAGTATTTGCGCAGTGGGGCAATCTAGTTGATGAATATAAATCCGAAAAAGCGCGCGAAGCACAATTTTATGAGCGTCAGGAAAAACGCAATCAGGAAATGTTGGCAAAAGATCCGAATGCCAAAATTATTGAACGCGAATTCAGTGGCAGACCCACATTTTTTAACAAAATTGAAACCAGTCTGATTACCGTTTTATCCGGTTTTTTAATGGCAACGATTATCGCCATTCCTGTTGGCATTATGATTGGATTGAGTCAAACACTTTATCAGGCCATCAACCCATTAATTCAATTATTCAAACCGGTTTCACCTCTGGCCTGGCTGCCTTTGGTGACGCTGGTGGTGAGT
>CAMLRJ010000039.1 GCA_946482345.1 uncultured Cellvibrio sp. | reverse complement strand
TATTTCGATAGCCGCTGATGATGCGGGCAACATAATATTAGCGGGCGGGGAAAATGGATTACTCATGGTATCCATGGACGCAGGTGAATCCTGGCACAAAATACCTACCGAAAATAATCGCAAAATAACTGCTGTGACTTTCGATTCAACTAATAAAAGATGGGTAGCAATGGGTGAACAAGGCCTTGCTCTTTATAGCGAATCACCTGCAAATAAATGGGAAAAAGCAGTATTTAATTCAGGGCTCACCACAACAAAATTAATATCAACTTCAAAAAATTTATTGGCGATTGGTGAAGATGGTTTAATGGCCAGTTCTGCAGATGGCGGACAAAACTGGCAGATTCTTGAAACTATGACACCCGCCACTTTAACAGACGGCATTGTGATTGATGGTCAAATATTGGTAATCAGCTGTGCGGACGGAAATGTTTTAAGAATTGATCTGGAAAAAAATACCCGGGAAATTATTGCTACAGGCAATACATCCTACATCACTAAAATTTTTTACAGCACACCAAACAAAACGCTAATGATTTCCACCAGTGACGGTGCCGTACTGTTATCCGATGACTCAGGTCATTTATGGGCTCCGGTTGCTGGCACCAGTAGTTATCTAACCAATATTGCACAAACGACAGATGGCTCTAAAACTCTGGCTACTGGTGACGCCGGTACTTTAATGCTTTCCGATAATGGTGGCCGCACATGGCAAACCCTATCTTCACCAACCAAAGTGACTATTCAGGGTTTGGCTGCAATTAATCAGGAATTGGTCGCATATGGCGAGGGTGGACTTTTGTTACACAGCAATGCGCCAGATAAATCCTGGTCCACAATTAATTTTCCATTCAAAGAATATTTACATCAATTAATTCCCGTCACCGCCGATAATTGGATCGGCGTTGGCACCAAAGGGGCCTTATTAAGATCAAGGAATCAGGGGCAATCATGGGAAGCAACCAATGCAGCAACTCAGGAAAATGATTATTTATTTTCAATCATTCAAGATAAAAAAACTGGCAATCTTATTACCGCCGGTACACCCGGTACTATTTTGGTTTCAGAAAATCAGGGAAAAGACTGGAATATTCGTCTCGCCCTGGGTGATATAACCCAAGGCTACTTTCATCAATTAATGGGTGACAATAAAGGAACCGTTGTTGCTATAGCGGGACCTGGAATAACGCATTACTCTACCGATGCAGGCAAAACCTGGCAGGCAAGTAATATCGATAACACCAGACAATTGTTTCAAGGTATTTACGATATTTACAGCAAACAATTTATTGCTGTGGGGCAAGCAGGTAATATTCAATTATCACCGGATGCTATCCATTGGAAGCCTGCTGAAACATCAGTGCAAAATTCCTTGCAAACTTTATTCGCCATGGAAAATATTATTTTTATTGGCGCCGATAAAGGCTTGATATTATTTTCAACGGATCAAGGAAAAAACTGGCAAACTATTGATACAAAAGTGAATGCCACCATATTGTCGATACGCAAACTGGCAAGCGGCAAATTAATTGCTATTGGATCAAAAGGTTTAGTATTAACTTCTACGGATTCAGGAAAAAACTGGCGACAAATATCTACACCCACCACAACGCTCTTACGTGGCCCAACTCAAGACCCAGCAACAGGCATCGTTTACTTATCAGGTAAATCCGGGGAAATTCTTTATTCAAGAGATGATGCAGAAACCTGGCAACTTATGCCTTCTGTCACCCAGGCGTCAATTAAATCGCTGCACATCGACAGTAAAAATCAAATGCTGGTTGGCATAGGGGAAAGGCAAATACGAATTCCACTGCTAAAATAATGCTCTGTCACACACTTATCTTATTGTGCTTTGATGATTAAATTGTCCTGTTTTAAAAAAAGTGATTACTTGAGTAATCACTTTTTTATTTTTCATCATAAATGTGTGAGTGACAGGCAACGCAATAAAATCTTTCATACCATCGACCTTGGTATTTTCCAGAGTCACCTTGCCATCATCAGGATTGGGCAACATCAAGGATAAAATTGGATTAAACGTTTTAGTGCCCGCAATAATACCCAACTCAAAATTCGCAGCCGGTAATTGATTACAAAAACTATTGGCAGCGGTACTCAGTTGTTGACCTGCTGGCCCATTAATCGATCTGAAAATATCCCAGGATTGTAAATTATCAGCTACCTGACTCCCCTTATTCGGCGGCCCCAACATCACTACCCGCGTCACTTTTTCAGCCGGATGTTTTGAAAAATAATAGCGAACCAACAAACCACCCAGAGAATGAGTCACAAAATAAATGTTTTTTGCCTGATGCCTCTCACAAAAATCCAGACCATCTTTAACGACGGTTTCCGCCAAATCCTCAATCGATTTTTTACGTGAAGGGTAATCAATGTTGTACACCAGATAATTTTCTTTTTGTAATGATTTGACTAAAGTGTTCATTGATTTTGACGTGCGACCCATACCATGCAACGTGATGACACATTCGGTAGCACTGGTAGTGAGACTGATGAAACTGAGAATAAAAATAAATATTTTGATTAATGGTTTCATAATTGCCTCTGTGACGATTTTCTATTAACTGACTCCCTTAAAGCCTTGCACCCCCTCCTAACCTCCCCCTCCACAAGGGGGAGGAACATTACTCCCTGCTATTTGCAGAGTGATATCTGTTCCCTCCCCTTACGAAGGGGAGGGCTAGGGTGGGGTTTGTTTTTTTAATCAATCACCCGCCGAAACGGTGGCAAAGAATTCAAAATCGCTTTGCCATAACGTTTACTGATAATTCTGCGATCCAGTAAACTGATTTTTCCTTTATCAGTTTCCGTCCTCAACAAACGACCACAAGCTTGAATTAATTTCAGTGATGCATCGGGAACCGTTAACTCCATAAATGCATTACCACCACGCGATTCAATCCATTCGGATAAAGCCGCTTCAATCGGATCATCAGGAACAGCAAAAGGTAATTTGGCAATGATCACGTGTGTACAATAATTTCCTGGTAAATCCACACCTTCCGCAAAACTCGCCAAACCAAATAATACACTGCCCTCACCCTGATCAATTTTTTGTTTATGCTGGATGAGCATTTCCTGTTTGGACGCATCACCTTGCAACAAAATTTTATTTTGCAATGCTGTTGGCAATTCTTCATAAACATCCAGCATTTGTTTTTTGGATGAAAACAAAACCAGAGTACCCGCATTCAGATCAATAATATTCGGTAGCTGATCGATAATCGCCAGAGTATGCACATCCGCATTACTCGCTTCGACTGTAGCAGCTGGAATTTCCAAAGTGGAATCCTGAAAATTAAATGGGCTGGGTAAACTATGATACTGCGCCGAGTCAGGAGTTCCCGCACGCATTTTAAAACGCTGGAAATTTCCCAATGCTGTCAGTGTTGCGGAGGTGATCACAACACCACAGGCACGATTCCATAAAGAATGTTGCAAGGTTTTTGCTGCCAGAATCGGACTTGAACAGACTTCAATATCAATCCCGCCAGTTTGTTCAACAGGTGTTAACCAACGTGCTTTAGGTGCGTCAGTTTCAGCATCGGCAATGGCATAGGTTATCCATAAATCACGATTGAGTTCGGCACGTGAATGCCAGGTGCCAATTAAAGGATAATAATTTTCCAAATCCACTTTCGGTACAGGGCAATGTGCATCCTCCATAGCCTTGCCAACCTCTTCGGACATTTTCCCAAGAATTTCAGTTAAACGATCAAACTCTTTATATAAGTTGATGCAAGTCTCTTTTAAAATATCCGGAATTTTTCCCTGTTCAAAACGATAATGGGATTCTCGATCAGCAAATTGAATGGTTTGTACAAGCTGTTCACACTGCGGAAAAATTTGATCCAATAAACTTTTGCAGCTGATAAATAATGCGGGTAATTGTTCTGCAAAACGATCAACATCGCCTGCTCCGCTAATTGCACCCAGTAATGCACCCAAACTTTTATTGGATTGATCCAGCCATTTGCTGGTCGATAAAATTCGACTGTGATGCGCAAAATGACTCAGCGTTTTTTGTGGCAGATGATGACCTTCGTCAAATACAAAAATTGCATCTTCCGGTGCCGGTAAAATCGCACCGCCACCCAGCGCTAAATCAGCCAATACCAAATCGTGATTGGTGACAATACAATCCACCGCATGCAAAGTATCTCGCGCTTTAAAAAAACTGCAGACAGAAACATTGGAACAACGACGCCCCGTACATTGACGATGATCAGTCGTGATAATTTGCCATTCTTCCTGTTCAAGCGCTTGCGGCCAGGTATCGCGTTCACCATTCCATTTATTAGCCGCAAGGGATTCCATCATGGATTGATAAAGTTTGTAATGCTGCGCGGAAAGACTTGGATATTCATCTTCATACAAAGCACGGGTAGGATTAATGCCGCTTTCATATTCAGCAATCACATTATCCAATTTACTTAAACACAAATAACGACCGCGACCTTTGGCCAGATTAAAACTGAAATTCAATCCGGCATTTTTAGCGAGTTCAGGTAAGTCTTTGTGAATGATTTGTTCTTGCAGCGCGACAGTCGCAGTAGAAATGACCAGTTTTTTACCCAGATGTTTTGCCATCACCAAGGCAGGCAACAGATAAGCAATGGTTTTACCTGTACCTGTACCCGCCTCTACCACACAAATATGATTGCCATTTTCAGTAGATGATTCCCTCACACCCTCCTCATCCAATTCAATATTACCGAGACATTTGGCAATTTCGGCAATCATCATTTTTTGGCCGTAACGGGATTTCAGCCCTTTATTTTCCAAAAACTGACTGTAGGCAGTTTGAATCGTTTTTTTGGTATCGTCACTGAGCATCAGAATTTAATTTACTCTTGACTGGATTGGCATAAATAGCCAAGGCAATTTCGCGATGTTCTTCCGGTATAGTTTGCATACGCGCAACAAATGCTGCCTTTTGTTCTGCTAACACAGAAGGATCATATGCAATCTGCCTGTCGGAATATTTCACATTCGGAATGGTGTTAAATAACATCTCGTAAGCAAAACAATTAGTGGCATGTAACACATAATTATTGAGAATTTGCTGATCAAGCTCAGTAACCAGATCATCATTGTCCTGATAATCTTTTCGCATCTCTTCACCAAAAGCCAAATGGATATTCCCTTTTTCGCCAGTAATTCCCATGGCGATACTGCGTACATCTTCATGCTCTTCCTTTTGATATCCACCTTCAGTCTTCTGCAAATATAACTCACGTGCTTTGGCGGCATCACAAGGGTCAAGCTCATAAGAAATTGACACCGGCACTATATGCAATGCACGAATATAATCCGCCAGTAATTCTGTTTTAGGTTTATTCAGTGTCAGCATGCCCAACACAGCAGAATTGGTTTTATCACAACCATCTTTGGCGCGCCCTTCGCGTTGCGCAATCCAGATACTGGAATGTTCGTTGACAATTGAATGGTAGATATAAGCAGATAAATGTTTGGCAGCTTTTAATTTTTCACGCGGTGCTTTGGCACTGCGATTAACAATAAAACTTTTATTCAAACGCATCAAATCCGATGCAAACGGTTTGGTCAACAAATTATCGCCAATCGCAATACGCAAGGTATTACTGTCGTTGTGATACAAAACCCAATTGACAAACGCTGGATCCATTGCGATATCACGATGATTACTAATAAAAAGATAAGACTGATTTTTATCGAGTTTATCCAAACCGGAAACGGTTACCGATTTCACTCTCGAGCTAATCATTTTGCTCATGTATTTTTCAACAATTTGCTGAAAACCCCGAACATCCTTGACTGGCGCCAATTCTTTCCTGAGTTTGGTTCTTACCAGAGGGCGCCATAACCAACCCAACCAGGATTCTGTTTTGGGAAAAACCAGATGCGTTACTGCCTGAACCAATTCCCGGTCAGCGAGCATGCGATCCAAAGTTGCTCTCACTTCATGATCGTAATAAGGGCGGATATCATCAAACTCACTCATCAATGCTTCTCTATTCTCCAAAAAAACGGTCGCCAACATACAGAAAACAACAACAAAATGCCACCAATGCACCCTTATAGACAAATACTGTTCTGTGACCCGCAACACCCGGCTCGTACAAAAAAACCGCCAGAATGCGCGCCTTGACAGAGCTTGGGAGAGGGTCAATAGTTACACTGGACGGGAACTCCAATTTAATCAATAACTCTCGGATTCGTATGAAAATTTTACTGGTTGAAGACAGCCCGACCCTGCGCCATGCAATGCGCAGTTTTATTGTTGAGGCTGGCCACACCCCTATAGTTGCCCGAAGTGGTGAAGAAGCCCTGCAGATGCTGGAAAACCAGCCTGTGGATATGATCATCATGGACGTTGAAATGCCTGGTTTGAACGGCTTTGAAACTACCCGATTAATTCGCGAATGGCTCGCCGGCCATTGGATTCCAATTGTTTTTGTAACAGGTTGCGCCGACGATGAGAGTTACCGCGAAGGTATTGAGGCTGGCGGTGATGATTACCTGATCAAACCCGTCAGCATGATGATTATTAAAGCCAAAATCCGCGCAATGGAAAGAATTGCAGAAATGCGGGATCAATTAAATCGGTTGAACAATGAACTGGAAGCACTTAGCCAACTGGATAGTTTGACGCAAATTTATAATCGTCGATCCTTCAATGAACTGGCATTACAACAGTGGTCACAAACCAAAAGGCAACAACAACCTATCAGTTTGCTGATGATCGATGTCGATCATTTCAAACTCTATAACGACCACTACGGGCACCCTGCCGGTGATGCTTGTCTGAAAAAAATTACTCAAGCCATAAAAAGTTGTTTACATCGCACTACCGATATTTTCGGTCGTTATGGCGGTGAAGAATTTATTGTTTTATTACCTGATACGGATATGCAAGGCGCTTATTGTGTTGCACAAGCAATCAACAGTGCAATTTGCCAATTGATGATTCCGCATTCCACATCATTAACCAGTATTCATGTGACCGCCAGTATTGGTGGCGCGACTTGTGTGAGAGCTGCTGCGCACAGTGTCGATGAGTTGATCAAACATGCTGACCGTGCGCTCTACAAAGCAAAACGCAGCGGACGCAATCGTTCGTTGGTCGAAGAAATGGCTTCCCATAAAACATTGTTGATTGCGGATACCAACTCAAAATCCATTCATCATTTTTCAGAATTACTCAATCAACAATTTAATATTTTGACTTGTGAATCCGCAAAAGAATGTTTGGATTTATCCCTGGAGCTTGGCCCGGATTTGATTTTAATCAGCAACGAAATAATGTCAGCAGACAATCATGCTCTCTGTCATGAATTAAAACGCAACCCCAAAACCAACGGAATTCCTGTCTGCATATTTACCGACACACCCACTGCACAACATGCAGCACTCAATAGCGAATTGGGAATCAAGGCTTGCTACGACAAAACCCAAAGCGCACAAACCCTGCTCAATCAAATTTTGAAATTAATCAATTAACCAAAAATCGGAAAATGGTTTTGGTTTCGTAAACTTCGTTTGGTCTCAAAATACAGGAAGGGAAATGTGGTTGATTGGGTGAATCAGGAAAATGTTGCGGTTCCAGACAAAATCCTGATCTGTAACCATAAGTTTTACCTTTACCTTGCAAACTACCATCAAGAAAATTACCTGAATAAAATTGCACGCCGGGCTCCTGTGTCAACACTTCCAATACCCGGCCCGATACCGGATCAACAACACGCGCTGCCAAGGTCAGTTCTTTTTTAACTTGCTGATTGATGACGTAGGTGTGATCGTAACCAAAACCATTTTGCAATTGTTGAGCGTTCTGATTGATGTCCTGCCCTATAGCTTTGGGTTGCAAAAAATCAAATGCGGTATTTGACACAGGCATTAAATCACCGATTGGAATCTGTACAGAATTAATAGGCACTATGTTGTCAGCAAAAATTTGCATCTGGTGATGCAAAATATCCTCTGCACCGGATAAATTAAAATAACTGTGCTGGGTTAAATTTACAGGCGTTGCCTGATCTGTGATCGCATGATAATCCACATGCAGTTCGTTTGTTTCCGTAAATTGATAAATCACTGTTAGGTGCAAATTACCCGGAAACCCCTGATCACCATCAGGACTCAATAAATGCAATTTCAACCCCTGCCCTTTTGCATTCGAAAAAATTTCTGCATTCCAGACTTTTTTATCAAATCCAATTGGGCCACCGTGTAAGTTATTAACACCGTTGTTAGCCGCAAGCGTGTATTTTTTTCCATCTAATTGGAAACAAGCATTAGCGATTCGATTACCGTATCGACCGATTATGGCACCAAAATAAGGGGATTGATCAAGGTATGGCTCCAGCGTTTCAAAACCCAATACCACATCATCTATCTTGCCTGATTTATCCGGCACGTGAAGCTGGGTAATAATGCCACCCAAATTAATTATTTTCACAAAACTGCCATTGGAATTAGTTAGCTTATATTCATAAACAGTTTCACCCGCAGGAGTAATACCAAATTCAGTTGTTACGATTGTTGCTTGTATCATTTTTTAAAATTTCCACACCGTAAATGCAAAATGCTATTCAATATAGATAATATGCTTATCAATTTTTTAAATGGAATTATTTCAGAACCAAAACAAAACCTTGATTGTGTTTAACCCTTAACTGTAATTGTTTGTCATTGATGGGCCGGGAAACAAAATCACGCTCACCGGCACCGTTTGCAATTAATAATCCGAATTTATTTCCCGCAAAACTCAAGTCCAAATCGACCACCTTATCTTCTTTGCCTGCATTGATTCCTGCCAGATACCAAACATTTCCTGCTCTACGCGCCAACACCAGATATTGACCGGGAAAGCCGTCTATAAATTTGATCTCATCCCATTCGCGGGGTAAGTCACGCAAAAAGTTTTTGACATATTCAGGCGCAGTTGCCATACCTTCAGGAATTTCTGCAAAATGCTGAATACCGGAAATCATCAATACCGATTCTGCCAACTCAAAAGAATTGGCCGTTACTCTTTTGATATTGGGAATATCGCCAAACGCCATAGGTGTGTAATCCATAGGATCAAACACATTACGCGCAAATAACGCCGTTACAATATGCGGCGGCGCCAAGTTCTGATCCTGTTGCCCAAAGGTTGTAAATTCAAAACCTTTAATCGATTCCATGGTCATCAGATTCGGATAAGTACGCTGCCAACCTCGTGGCAAAGTTGCACCGTGAAAATTAATCAGGAAATCGTATTTCGCTGCGTCTTTCAGAATATCCTGATAATACGCCATCATGGATTGACCATCGCCAGCAAAAAAATCAATTTTCAAACCTTTAACACCAATGGCTTTTAATCGGGAAAATACTGCTGCACGTTTTTCAGCTGTTAACAATTCACTTTTGGGACTATAGGGAGTTGTGTTCCAATCACCCGATGAGTTGTACCAAACCAAAATGCCTACATTTTTTTGTGCTGCGTAATCAACCAACTGTTTCAGTTTTTCATAGCCAATTTTTTTGTCCCAATCGGCATCGATTAAGGTGTAATCCCAATGCATGTCCGCAGCGTAATCAATAAATTTTTTCTGAACATCAAAGGTTGTGAAATCATCTTTTAAAATTGCCCAACTCCAGGATGAATGCCCGGGTTTGATAATCTGTGGATTCACTGCAATTGCTGGTTCTGCCAAATCCGTTCCCAATGTGGATTCCATAATGGTTTGCAAAGAGCCTAACGCAATCACACGCCAGGGTGAAATAAAATCCTGATTGGATTTCGCTAATAATCCACCACCGGTAAACACTTCTGCTGCTTGTGGAATATCAATTTTATATTTTCCATTGGTTGATTCATGATGCAATCGCGAAGCATGCCAATTGCTATCAACCGCCGCTTCGGTAATTAATACCCAATTATGTTGATCAGTGCGAAATAATCCGGGAAATACCCAACCTGCCCCGAGCGTAGAAGGTGTACCAACAGGAATGTCCATTTGATAATGTTCTTCATAAGAAGGGTTGGTATTGCTCCATCCGGTTTGTGCAACAGACATAGGTTGCAACCAGGCTTTGGTATCGGCAGAAAATTGAAAACTACTGGTCTCACTCAAAAAATGAATAGTTGATTGCGCAGTATTTTGCTGATGATAACGAAAAGCGACACCCTCATTTGAAACTCTGAAAATAATCTGCAGCTTTTGATTTTGTGGATTGCTGATGGTGAATATTTTTTCATTGGCACTGTAAGCAATAACACTCTTTTTACCCACTCGCATGGTGTAATTATCAGTGACCGATCTGGTATCGGATGATGATTCCAGTTTGATATTGCGGGTGAAATCACCAGCCGATGTTTGCAATCCCAAATCTGATTCCAGAATAATCGGTTTACCTTCACGCTTGACTGAATATGCCAGGCTTTGGTCGCTGGATACAAAAACCTCAAGACTAATTGATTTATCCGGGCTGGTCAGGGTGTTTATTTGCGGCTGATGCGCGCAAGCAGCCAGGCACAAAATCATCAAAATACCGATTATTCTCATAGTTATTCTCTTAAAAAACGAAAGGTCAGCATATTATCATACAATTAATCACGAAAACTTGAATTAAAAAAATGTAAACTTGCCGCAAACACCCATTAACAGCAGGAATCCTGATGCAACCTACCGATCAATTTGTTAATCACCTTTATAAAACCGAAAGCCGCCGCGTATTGGCAACCTTGATTCGTTTACTGAAGGATTTTGATCTGGCAGAAGAAGCCATGCAGGATGCGTTTGCAATTGCATTACAACAATGGCCAATTGAGGGTATTCCACAAAATCCCCGTGCATGGTTGGTATCAACCGGACGATTTAAAGCCATTGATCACATACGTCGTCGCGCAAAATTTAATTCATCGCTGGATCATATTGCGGATGAATTGGAATCATCGATTAGCGATAGCGAAGATTGGGGTGAACGCAATGTGGAAGATGATCAACTACGCTTAATTTTTACCTGTTGCCATCCAAGCTTGGCACCCGAAGCACAAATGGCACTGACCTTACGTGAAATTTGTGGCCTCACCACTGAAGCCATAGCCAAAGCATTTTTAATCAATCCCGTTACTCTGGCGCAAAGAATCGTGCGCGCAAAAAATAAAATTCGCGATGCAAAAATTCCTTATGAAATTCCCACAGAAAAAGATTTACCACCACGACTCGATACAGTGTTGCATGTGATCTATTTATTATTCAATGAAGGTTATTCTGCATCGCAGGGCGAGCAAGTTATTCGTCACGATTTGGCACAAGAAGCCATTCGCCTGGGGCGCTTACTCGCCGAATTATTACCCTCAACAGAAGTATTGGGTTTGTTGGCACTCATGTTAATTCAGGATTCACGCCGCGATGCACGCACCAATGCGGAAGGCGATTTAATTCGATTGGAGGATCAGGATCGTACACTCTGGCATCAATACCAAATTCGTGAAGGCTCAAGATTAATTCAGCAAGCTTTGGCATCAGGCGGCGCAGGATTTTACAGCATACAAGCAGCGATCGCCGTTCTACATGCAGAAGCAAAAAATTTTGCAGAAACCGATTGGCAAGAAATCGTCGGCTTTTATGATTTACTCCTGCACATCAACCCATCACCTATAGTGGCATTAAATCGCGCTGTTGCCGTGTCCCATCGCGACACCGCAAAAGAAGGTCTCGATTTACTGAATGAATTGGAAAAAGAATTGCAAGATTATTATTTATTCCAGGCCGCCCTCGCCGACTTGCTAACCAAAACCGGCAACCTAACTGCTGCCAAACAAGCTTATGAAAAAGCCATTCAATTAACAGAGCAAGCGCCTGAAAAACGATTTTTACAAGATCAGTTGGCGAAAATTAGTTCTGCCTGATATTTATTTAAATCTTTTAAAGAGACCTTTGCACGAATCCATTTTTGTTTAATTTCACTTCGTCATCCCTGCGAAGGCAGGAATGACGATTAATTTTGATTCGTGCAAAACTCTCTTAAAAATCCTTACCATTAAAATGTTGTACCTCTATTGAATTCAAATCAACATTTTCCAAGCAACGTACATTAATCGCTGCTACTTTATTTCCTTTGGGGTCTACACCTTCGGCATAAGGGCTTACACCACAGACGGGACAAAACTTGTGATGAATAACATGTTTGTTAAAGGTATAACTGGAGATTTTTGCGTTTGGTGTTAAGGATTGAAATTTGTCCCAGGGAGCGAACCACAGCAGGGTACCTTTACGCTGGCAGATGGAACAGTTACAGGAGACTGCTGCGCCAAACTCGCCTTCCACTTTAAATTGAATATTGCCGCAATGACAACTGCCTTGGTATTGCATAGATGTATCTCCGAGATTAGTGTTGTAAAAAATTTACATCGCATTGTCGAATAGACTTATTGGTATTCGACAATGGTATGACAACTCCCTGTAAATCAATAGAGGATTTCCCTATGAGCTATGTTGACGGATTTTTACTCCCTTTGTCTAAAGATAGATTGGACACGTATCAAAAGGTTGCATCTCAAGCGGGTGCAATTTGGAAGGAACATGGCGCCTTGGCCTATTGGGAAACAGTAGGCGACGATTTGTCCGCTGAAGGTGTGGTGTCATTTTCCGATACAGCCGGATGCAAGGAAAACGAAGTGCCCGTCTTTGCCTGGATCATTTACCCATCACGTGAAGCAAGAGATCAAATTAATGCGGCGGTTTTTGCCGATCCACGCATGAATGACATGATGGATAAAAACGATCCTATCTTCGACTTTACGCGAATGGCCTACGGTGGTTTCAAGACCATTGTTTGTTTTGAATAACATTGATTGACTGGAGAAAAAAATGCCTACGCAAGTATTTATTAATTTACCTGTAAAAGATTTGGAAAAATCCAAATCTTTTTTTGCTCACCTGGGTTACAGCTTTAATCCACAATTTACCGATCACAATGCCGCCTGCATGGTAGTCAGTGATACCATTTATGTGATGTTATTAACCGAACCTTTTTTTAAGGGTTTCATTAAAAAATCCATAGCCGATGCACATACCAGCAAAGAAGTATTGATTTGTTTTTCTGTCGATTCACGCGAAGCAGTTGATCAAATGATTAATAAAGCGTTGGAAGCAGGTGGTTCTTGTCCTGCACCCACTCAAGATCACGGCTTTATGTATTACCGCAGCTTTGAAGACCTGGATGGTCACCATTGGGAAGTGATGTACATGGATCCAAACCATGTTCAATCCT